>JAXKHW010000259.1:0-3402 GCA_036549635.1 Collinsella sp.
CAGACGATATGAGTTGAACATTGGGACCCCTCCTCTTGTAGCTCTATCGTGGGTCGGGCGACAATGGTCGTAGCGCCAACCGTGGCCGCGCGCCACATGCGACGGAGGAGGGGCTCCATGTCCAATTATGTCACAGCAATCGGTCTCGACGTCCACGCCCGCAGCATCAAGGCCTGCGCCCTGAACCCCATGACCGGGGAGGTCGAGCGCGCCTCCTTCGGCTACGACCCCGCGTCGGTCGCCGAGTGGGCCCTCGGGTTCGAGTCGCCGAAGGCGGTCTACGAGTCCGGCGTGACCGGCTTCCACCTCTGCCGCGCCCTGCGCGCCCTCGGCCTCGACCGCGCCGTCGGGGCCGTCTCGAAGATGCAGCGCCCGGCCGCCGACCGCGGCCGCAAGACCGACCGCCGCGACGCCGAGTTCCTCGCCCGCCTGCTCGCGACGCGCAACGTCGTCGAGGTCTGGGTGCCCGACGAGCGCACCGAGGCGGCCCGCGACCTCTCCCGCGCGCTGGCCGACGCGCGCGGCGACCTGCAGCGCGCCAAGCAGAGGATGTCGAAGTTCCTGCTGAGGCACGGCCACGTCTTCGACGAGCCGACGCCGACCGGCGGGCGGAGGGGCAACTGGACGCGGGCGTACTGGAGGTGGGCCGACGCGATCGAGTTCGTCGAGCCCGACGACGCCGCCGCCTACGAGCACTACCGCGACTGCGTGCGGCGCTGCGAGGAGGCGCGCGACGCGCTGGCGAGGAGGGTCGCCGAGTCCGCCGGGCGGCCGGAGTGGAAGCCGGCCGTGGACGCGCTCAGGTGCGTGAAGGGCGTCGACGTCGCCACCGCGTTCCTGCTCGCCTGCGAGATGGGCGACCCCGCCCGGTTCCCGAGCGCGCCGTCGTTCGCCTCGTGGTGCGGGCTCGCGCCCTCGGAGCACTCGAGCGGCGAGACCTCGTCGAGGGGCGGGATAACCCGCGCGGGCAACGCCCACGTGCGCCGCGCGCTCGTCGAGTCCGCCTGGCACGTCCCGATGTCCTCGCGCGACCCGAAGCCCCTCGCGCCCGGCCAGGAGGTCGCGCCCGCGGTGCGGCGCCACGCGACGAAGTGCAACCGCAGGCTGATCGAGCGCAGGGAGGCCATGGCCGCCGCCGGCAAGAGGCCGTGCGTGGCCAACTGCGCCACGGCGCGAGAGATGGCGTGCTGGGTGTGGGCGATAGCGCGGATGGCGGCCTCGTAGCGCGGGCGCCCCGGACAACAGGGTCCGACCCCGGCGCGCGCCGCGCTCGAGGCCGTTGGGAGGCCACTCGAGTTCTTTTTTATGGGCGGCGGGGGACCGCCACGCCCGCCAACAGACTCCGATTTCGCCACGAGGCCCCCAGCCGTAGCAACGAAATGCGCAGCCGAGAAGGCCACGCGCGGATATTAGAATGCCGAACGTGCGTCGAGAAGACACGCCCTCAAACGGCGCGGTCGCCGGGTGAAGATAGGTAGGCCCGGCCGTGCGCGGTAGCTCCGCGGACGGCCGGGCCGGTTTTGCCTCTTGACAATGTTCAACTCATATTAGAAAAGATCCGCCATCCAGCGATGGCGGATCTTTTTCACACCGATTGGTTTTCCAAAAACCTACGCGTTTTTCTTGCCAAACTTTGCCTTGAGCAGGCCCACAACCGTTGGGACAACCGAAACGGCAACGATACCTACGATCAGCAGCTCAAAATGCTCCTGTACAAAAGGAATGCCACCAAAGAAGAATCCCAGCAGCGTGAAGAGCGTGGACCAGGTAATACCGCCCAGCACGTTGAAGAGGACGAAGGAGTGCCACTTCATGCCGCCTACGCCGGCGAGAAACGGCACGAACGTGCGGATGAACGGGAAAAAACGACCCAAGAAGATGGCCAGATGGCCCCACTTGTCGAGGAACGCCTCGGACTTTTCGATACGCTCGGGCGTCATGACCTTGACCTTGCCCGAAGCGATGATCTTCTTGCCAAAGAAGTGGCCGATCATGAAATTGCACTGGTCGCCCAAAATCGCTGCGCACCATGCCACCGCGAGCAGCGTGAAGATATTGAAGCTGCCATCGGCGGCAAAGCAGCCGCTTGCAAACAACAGCGAATCGCCGGGCAAAAAGGGCATGAAGACCACGCCGGTCTCGATGAAGATAATCAAGAAGATAAAGCCATATGCCGTGAGCGGGCCCGCTGCGATCCAGGCAGAAATCGCCGTACGCGGGTCTTTAAGCAGCTCGACGATCGTATTGATGAAATCCATGGAGTAAAACCTCTCTGCTGTGGGCGCGGAATACGTCCAAGCAAAAAAGTATACGTGCGGCGGCACCGCGCAACAAAAGCCCAACGCGATTAGCAGCAACTATGCATAAGTAACAGGTGTAGCCGTCGCACACGACGCCCGGGCGTGCACCGTTCTACAATCCCGGGAAACGCTTTCGAGGATCCCCGGCAGACCACTCGATATCGATAATCGTCACGCGAAGGGCCGCTTCATTCACCGTGTAGTAAAGCGTAAAAGGCGTATCGGGAAGCGGCAAATATCTACAGGGAAACGGCGGTCGAGCCGCTATGTACTCAGGATCGTAGACGGAACCCAGGGACGGAAACGCCGACAGCATCTCGACCGCCCACTCAAAGCGCCTCAAGACCGATTCCAACGCCACATTCTGTTCGATAAAATCGGCAGCGTAATCGGTAATCTCAACGTTATAGCTCACGCTACCAGCCCTTTTTTTCGCGAATGGCACCAAGAGCGCCCTTTGCGTCCGACGTCTTTCCATCAAGGACGTCAGCATAGCCACGCATCAAGCCCTGGTAAACATCCATCTCGCGTTTTTGCGCACGCTCCTTGGTCGACACCATCCGGTCAAAAGCCGCAGCGTCCATCACCACCACGCTCGCTTTTCCGTTGCGCGTTAGATAGATAGGCTCTTGGGTTTTTTCCAATGTATCGATAAGAGCTGTTTGATTGCGATTGAACTCCGAAAGCGATACAACGGCTGGCATGACAGCTCCTTTCAGCGTAGTATCATATTTACAGTAAATATACAGTAAATAGCCTTCCGGTCAAACCAATCGAACTTCGCGAAACGTATTATTCTTTCTTCTCTCCTGGAACTCATTAATCCTAGTGATTCGCTATACTTAAGCGCATCGTTTGCACGGGAGGGGTGCCGAAGATGAGCTTTATCACGACAATTCGCGAGGATATCGCCAACGTTAAGCGGGAAGACCCTGCCGCGCAAAACGGCCTCGTCATCTTCCTCACCTACCCCGGCCTTCACGCCAAATGGAATCATGTGCCCGAGCACTGGCTATGGAACCATGGTTGCAAAAGCCTTGCCCGCATCATGTCGCAGATAACCCGCCATATGACCGGCGTCGAGATTCACCCCGCCGCACAC
>JAXKHW010000260.1:0-1513 GCA_036549635.1 Collinsella sp.
CTGGCCGAGACCACGGGCCGTCGCGCCGACGTCGATGCCGCCGACCCCGATGTTCACCTACTGCTTTCGCTGCGTCAGCGTCGCGCGAGCATCAGCCTGGACCTTTCGGGCGACCCGCTGTTCAAGCGTCTGCCGCCCGCTGCGACTCGTGCCGGCGAGGGCGCACACGTGTTGCGCCCCGACTACGCCGCCCTGGTGCTGGCGCAGGTCGGCTGGACCGCACTATGCGAGCGCGAGCTGACGGCCGACGATTACGAAAACGAAGCCCTTCCCACGCTGATCGACGCCTCGTGCGCCGGCGGCGGTCTGCTGCTGGAGGCCGTGAACATTCTGACCGACCGCGCCCCGGGCGCCGCACGCGAGCGCTGGGGCTTTGAGGGCTGGCAGCTGCACGACGCCGCCCTGTGGGAGCAGCTGCTTGCCGAGGCGCGCGAGCGCGAGACCGCGGCGCGTGAGCGCCAGGCGCGCATCGTCGCCGTGGACATTGACCCCGCCGCCCGCAAGACTGCCGAGCGCATGGTCAAGTGCGCCGGCTACAAGCGTTTTGTCGACTTTTGCGCTGCCAAGCCAGCCACCGTGCTGGACCACGCGGGCGCCGTCGCCGGTGCCGCCGTGGTCGCGGACACCACCGAGACCCCGCTTTCGCTCATGCACGACGCCATGACGCTGGTCGGTGAGCTGCGCCGCGCGCCCGAGCTTTCCGCGGCGCCGGTCGCCGCGCTCACCCGCGATGGATTGCTGGCCCGCGCGCTCCACGCCGAGCCCGAGCGCTCGATCGCCGTCATGCCCAACAACGAGGAGGCGACCGTCGAAGTCTGGCCTTCGCTCGACCACGCCGCCGCAGCTTTTGAGGCTTCGACCAGTGCGGATGCCGAGGCCGAGGTTGCGGATGCCAACGAAGTCAACGACAACGCCGCCGACACCCTCATGCCCGAACCTACCGCCACGCTCGACCTGGGCGACGGCAAGCCGCTGCCCGTGCTCATCCCGGAGTCCGAGCAGTTCGCCAACCGCCTGCGCAAGAACGCCCGTCTGCGTCGAAAGTGGGCAAAGCGCGAGGGCGTGAGCTGCTACCGCGTCTACGATGCCGACCTGCCCGACTACTCCGCTGCCATCGACCTGTACGAGGGTTGCCCGCAGACGCCGGGCCGCTGGCTCGTCATCGCCGAATACGCCGCGCCCAAGACCATCGACCCCGCACTGGCCCAGGCCCGTATGCTCGACATCTTGGCCATCGCGCCGCGCATCCTGGATGTTCCGGCCGAGCATGTGCACGCCAAGGCCCGCATGCGTTCGCGCGGCGGCTCGCAGTACGGCAAGCAGGGCGCCGGCAAGGGCGCATCGGGCGAGCGTGCCAATATCGCACGCCGTCGTCTGCCGCTCATCGAAGAGGGCGGCCTCACCTTTGCCGTCAACTTTGACGACTATCTGGATGTGGGCATCTTCTTGGATCACCGCGTCACCCGCAACCTAGTGCGCGAGCACGCCAAGCAAGCGCGCCGCTTCCTCAACC
>JAXKHW010000261.1:0-2060 GCA_036549635.1 Collinsella sp.
CTTCGAATCCCGATGGCAGTCGCAGCAAGACTGCGTGTCTTTCCGCCACTTGTCCCCGCACCGCTACGGGTCGAGTGGCGGTTTTCAAACATGAGAAACAGTAACTATCACAATACGTATGAAACACCGCCACTCAAGTAGGGAACGCCCCAAACGAATGGCGGTTTTTCCATCATCTATAAACGAGTGGCGGTTTTTGAAACGTCTCGGGGCAAGATTTCGCACATAAATGCACTACTTACCGCCACTTATCACAAAATGTTCGATTTACCGCCAATCATTTTCTGCTGTGAGCCACCAACTCGAGCGCACACGGCATGAACGCACGTTGGTCAGAATGCACTCTGTCTCAACTGTACGCCGCCTCAATCGCACGCCAAATCACACATGCGCCCGCCCAGCCTCTGGACCAGCATGTTCTTAACAAATTTGAAATACAACAGAGATATTTCGTGAAGAGCCTGCGAGAACTTGTTGACAAAAATATGAACAAGTTTGTTCCCACGCGAAGAATAGCTACTCTATCAAACAACCGTTTAGGCCCTAACCCCCTAGATTGGATACCAACGATGAAGAACGAAAACGCACAACTTGCAGGAGCGCTTGTCGGCCTTGGTGGAACGATTTACCAAGCCATGGATGAGATTGATGGCTTTGTCCCCTGTGGGCATCCTGCGACCGTCGTCATCGACGGCCTCGCCTCGCTCCAGGCCAGACTCTCCGATGAAGAGCTTAGCAAGAAGACCGAATCGGTCTGCGGGCTCATCGATCACGTAAGTGAAAAACGCGGCGTGCCCGTACACTCCGTCGCCAACGTCAAGGAGTTCTCCAGCTCGAAAAGGAACTGCTCGCCCGTCTCGCGGATATAGCGTGTCAGCTTCAGGCTAAAGAAGCCACGCATCAAACCATCAACGCTTGGCTCTACCGCGGCCTTGCGGCCCTCGAAGGCGATGGCAACGCCGCGATGAGCATGCTTGCCGAGGCAAACGCCATAGAAGCTGCGGCCGCTCTGGTATAAAGTAGCGCCGCAAAACCGGCCGGTTGCTCTTGATATATACTCAGCAGCCTCCTTTGATGCATCTTGGACTGCCCTCCATTTCTTGAACTCGGGAAATGGAGGGTTTTTCATGCGTGGCAACCTTAATGCAAGCACAATATCGAGACGGGAAGGCCGACGGACCGGGCCCGGCGCGGCCCGGTCCGCGCTGTCCGCACACCAAAAAGAAGTCCCTCGCCTGGAACGACAAAGGACTTCCAATTAAGCTCTATTCAGCTGCTAGTCAGACTATGCGAGCTCCACGAGCTGGCCAGTCTCGGCAGCCTGCTTCACGGCGTTGAGGCAACGCAGCGTCTTGACGTTATCGGCCGGCGTGACCACAGGAGCCTCCTCGCGACGCACGACATGAACAAAGTTTCCTCTCCGCCAAATTAAGGCAACCCGCCCGCCTGGGTGCGAGCCCGTTCGAACACGCCTCGGCACGTTCCAACGGGCTTTTGTAACAAATGCCCTTTCCCGAACCGACAGCTTGTCCCTATGCTATTGTTAGCCTAGTTAAACTCAACCTAGGCTAACTCTGCCCTCCCCATCGACCGCTCCGTTAGCCTTATGTGCAACGATTGGAGCATCCCATGAAGGGCAACACCCCCTACCTAGTGGTTAACGACCTCAAAAAACACTACGGCGACGGCGAAGCCCGCATCCAGGTGCTCAGCGGCATCACCACCACCGTAAACCGAGGCGAGGTTTGCGTCATGCTCGGTCCCTCGGGCTCGGGCAAGTCGACTTTCCTTAACCTCATCGGCGGCCTCGAGGACGCCGACGGCGGCACGGTCTCGGTCGGAGATTGCGAGCTCACCTCACTTTCGAGCAAGGACCTCGGCGAGTACCGCCGCCGCGAGCTCGGCTTTGTCTTTCAGTTCTACAACCTTGTGCCCGATCTCACCATCAAAGAGAACATCGAGGTCACAGCACACCTCTCGGCAAACCCCCTACCCATGGAAGACCTTCTGCGCTCGCTCGGCCTTTGGGAGCACCGCAACAAGTTCCCGCGCCAGGTCTC
>JAXKHW010000262.1:0-5008 GCA_036549635.1 Collinsella sp.
CGTTGAGCGTCTTAAGGTTGTCGTCTTTGGCTTGTGAGGCGTCCAGACCTTCTAATGCAGACGTCGAGGCTCCGTCATTCGACCCGGAGCAGCCAGCTATCGCTACGACAAAAGCGCTCGCCACTGCAAGCGCAACAAACAACGAAATGGCAACCGAGCGACGGGATCTTTTCATCGAGCTCCATACGATCCTGTTTACAGACTGAAATGGTTAAAGATAATAGCAAACAAAACCACACGAGCACCCAATTGTTACAGACGCTTTACCGTGTGGGGTCTTCCAGCCGACTTGGCAGAAGACCCCGCATGCAGTGCTCACTTACCGTGCATTAAAAACGTAGCGGTCCAGGCGGTCGCACGCTTCCTTTACGCGCGAAAGCGGCAGCGCCAGATTCACGCGAATGTGGCAGGGCCCGTGGAACGGACGACCGTCCTGATACCCCACGCCCACGCGCGCCCCCTCGTCGAGCAGCCACTGAATATCGCGGCCATGTTCGCGGCACCACTCGGTGCAGTCCAGAAACACCATGTACGTGCCCTGCGGACGCGAAAACGCGATACTCTTCCAGTGTTTTTCTGCATACGTGCAGAAATACTCGATATTGTCGGCAAGCACCTGGTTGAGCTCGTCCACCCACTCGTAGCCCTGCGGCTGGTAGGCACCGATAAGCGCATGCATGGAGAGGACGTTCATCTCGTTGTAGTGAGTCTTGTTGGACACGGCGCACACGCGGTCACGCAGCGTCTCGTTGTAGACAATGTGGTAGCTGCCGACAAGGCCCGCCAGGTTAAACGTCTTGCTCGGCGCATAGAGGGCGACCGTGCGCATGCGGGCATCCTCGCTCACCGACTGCGTCGGGATATGCTTGTGCCCCGGCAGGATGATATCGGACCAAATCTCGTCCGAGATCACCACGCAATCGTGCTGGCGATAGATGTCCATGGCGCGCTCGATTTCGTCGCGCTCCCATACGCGGCCGCAGGGATTGTGCGGCGAGCAGAACACCGCAGCATGAATGTGGTTTTGGGCGAGTTTGCACTCCATGTCCTCAAAGTCCATGCGCCACACGCCCTGGTCGTCGAGTTTAAGCGGGCTGTGGACAATGCGATAGCCCGCGGCCTCAATGGACTTGGTAAAGCCGATGTAGGTAGGGCTGTGGACCAGCACCGCATCGCCCGGCTGGACATACGCGCGCAACGTCGACACGACACCGCCCAGCACGCCGTTTTCGTAGCCGATATGCTCAGGGAGCAGGTCCTCGACACCATTGCGGCGGCTCTGCCATTCGATGATGCGGTCAAAGTACTCGGGGCGCGGATTGAAATAGCCAAACATGGGGTGCTGCGCGCGCTGAATGATGTGTTCTTGGACCGTGGGCACCGTGGCAAAATTCATGTCGGCCACCCACATGGGAATGCGATCGAAGCCCTCGTCGGGTGCGTTCGGAGCCATACCGGGGATCTCACCCCAAGAGTCAACGGCGATGGAGTCCATGCCGTGGCGGTCGATAAGCGAGCTAAAGTCGTATTTCATGCTGAGCTCCCGTGCAAAGTGATTGTTTTGGTAGGCGTTATTGTCCACCAGCACGGGCGGTTTTGGCGCGGGGTTTGGCGCTTAATTTGACGGGTGCGGACGGATGGCTGGTTAGTCTCGCGCGTCGTTGACGGCGACTACGGTTAGCTGGGTTTTATCGACCGTAAAAGATATGTCGAGCCCGGCGTAGGCCAGATGATAGACGCGGTTTGGCTCGTGCTTGCTGCCTGCGCGGCGCGGATCTTGGCGAAGGACCTCGACCAAGCCGGGAAGCTTTGCAGGCGGGACCATGTCTTGAAGCGCTTGCGGGAACTCAACATCGAGCTCTTGCCACGGAGCACCCTCAATCCAGCCGCCGGTCGCATCCGGGTGGCAATCCGCGAACGGAATATAGGGCTTAATGTCGTAGATGGGCGTGCCGTCGCGCAGATCGGCCCCCAGCACATGAATGATGGGGCCATCGTCGGTGAGCTCGACACGATCGAGCTTGACGCAGGTAAGCCCAATGGGATTCGGGCGAAACGGGCTGCGTGTGGCAAACACGCCCACGCGCTCGACTCCGCCCAGACGCGGCGGGCGCACGGTCTTCGACCATTTTGCGTTGGTGCCGAACCTGTCCTGCGACTTGGCATCGGCAGCTATGTCCTTAGCCGTGCCGCCGGGCGTTCCGTTTTCGAAACGCCACAGCAGCCACAGGTGAGAGAAGGAGTCCAGGCCCTCAACCGCTGCATTGGAGGCAAATTCCGGCTCAAAAACGATGCGTCCCTGCAGATGAGGCGCCAAAAAGCTGTTGCGCGGAATGCCGAACTTCTGCGGCAGGTCGGTATGTATGCGTGCGATAGGTTCCATGCCGGTCATTGTACGGCATGGAGGCGTGGGGCGTTGCGCGCAATTCTTCGCCGCGGTCCTCCGTCGTGCAACCAACGGTTGCTTGGAAGGGCACCTGCTGCCGCGTATGCTTAAGCCATCAACCAGCAGAAAGGAGCCGCTATGGCCTTTGCAGAAAAGCTCATCGCCGTCCGTCGCGCCCATCACCTTACCCAGGAGCAGCTCGCCGCCAAGCTCTTCGTCACACGCCAAGCCGTCAGCCGTTGGGAGCGTGGCGAGGTCACACCGGGCATCGACATGATGAAGCTCATTGCAGCCGTAACCGGAGAACCCCTGTCTCACCTGCTCGAAATGCCCGAGCACTATTGCCAGAGCTGCGGCATGACACTCACGCCCGACGACTGCGGCACCGATGCTGCGGGCACCGCGACCGACCATTACTGCAAGTGGTGCTACGACCACGGCAAGTACACCTACGAGACCACGATGGAGGCGATGATCGAGGACTGTGCCCCACGGCTGGCGCAAAACACCGGCATGTCGCTCGACGAAGCCGTCTCGCTCATGGGCGCCGTCCTGCCGCAACTGGAGCGCTGGCGCACCGTGCAGGAAAACGAGGAGCGCTACGGCGCCGAAGCCCGGAAGCGCTACGGCGACGAGGCGATCGACGCAGCAAACGAAGCACTGCTGGACATGGACCCTCAGACATGGAGCGACATGAAAGAACTTGAACGCGCTATTCTGGGCCAGCTCTCAATTGCCATGGGCATTGGCGACCCAGAGAGCAACGAGGCTCGTAAGCTTGTCGCGATGCATCGTCGCTGGATTGCTCTCAACTGGGGATGCGAGCCCCAAGACGAGGCGTACCTGGGCCTCGCCCACGGTTATCTTGCCGACCAGCGCTTTGTTGACTACTACGACAAGCCCTGCGCCACCGGAGCCACGGCGTTTCTGGTCCAGGCCATCGAGTCTTCGTTGACGCGCGCATAGACCGCGGCGGCTTTGGGTATTTCAATCAAAACCTCAACCGATTGGAGACCTATGGCTACTAATCACGAGCTCGCGCTGTACGTTATGACCGGCTGCCCGTATTGCTTAAAGGTCAAGCACTTTTTGGCCGATAACGGCGTGACCATTCCCGAGCGCAATATCTCGACCGATTCCGATGCCGAACAGACACTCATCGCCGTCGGCGGAAAACGCCAGGTTCCCTGCCTGTTCATCGACGGCAAACCACTCTACGAATCGAGCGACATCATCGCGTGGGTGCAGGAAAACCTGCTCTAGTACGCACGCCCTGTCCGTCCAGGGCCCCAACCCATACGACCCAAACATGTACACCAGCATCCAAAGTCGACATTTTTCGACATCTTTGGATGCTGGCGTACAGCTTTTTGGTAGTCATGGACGCTCTTGGCCGGCTAATTGTTTGAGGAGACCTTTGGATTATGGCTGTTTGACGCCTCTGGAAAGGTTTCCGAGAGGGCTGTGGTCAAAAAAGGGCAAATATGAGTACTGCTACCTGTTTAGTAGCAGCGATTTTGATCACTTCAGGAACTATTCAACGTTCCACTCGTCCGCAGACGACGTTATTTCTCCTCATATGTTCAATAAAAGTAGCTCTTAATGGGAACAAATCTCATCAGGAGCTACAATTTATAGCAAATAAATGCAACCATAATGGCAACAGTACTCATATTTGCCCTTTTTTGACCACGACCCTCCAGAATAGTCGCTGAGAGCGACACTAAATGACAAAATCCGACACTTGAACGTTCTTATATGAGTAGCCATTGAAGGACACCTAACGACTACTCCCATTCGCGACACACTGTGTCGCGAATTAAGCTGGCCCCATTACCGAAGACCAGTGAGAGCTCCTGCCCAGAATCTCAATAGCTTAATAAAGGGCTCCCCTCCGGAAGTTCAATGAGCATCCAAATTCCAAGCTGAAAAGCAAAGGAGTATCGAAGCCGTCAATGCTCATTTCCTATCGAACAGGCAGGTCAAAACAAGCTAATTAGCCCGATGAACTGCTTGTATTTTTGTCTACAAAATTGTATACAAAAAGAGAATCCGAGAACCGGCGCTCGACATTATGTCGATCGATAGGAGGCGCCATGGATGCTAAGCAGCTCGAAAAGATGATGGGGTTTGCTCCCGGAGAGTTGAAGAAAGCCGCGGAAGCCTACGAAAAAGATGAGTGGCCGAAAGGTCACACCATCAAGTTGGGAAGGCCACCAATCTCCGATGAGCCGAGCGTCGTTATATCAGCACGTGTGGGCGAATCGATTCTTGAGGCGTTTGACGAAAAAGCCAAACGCCATGGGCAAACACGCACGGAGCGGCTCAGAGAGCTCATTACACTTGATGCACTGATTGCCTAGGCCCGCTCCCCCGTCGGACCCAAACATATACACCAGCATCCAAAGTCGACATTTTTCGACATCTTTGGATGCTGGTGTACATGTTTTTGCTACATAGTCGTTGGGGACGTCCTTAAATGACCAGTCGTTAAAGAACGCCCCCGATGACTAGTTAGCCGTGGAAGCGAGCTGTGGGTGCAAGCGGCTGTTCACGAAAGACGCGCTCGACGGCAGCGCGGTATTCGTCGACCTGTTTGGTCTTGCGTACGATCTTGTGGAC
>JAXKHW010000032.1:0-1678 GCA_036549635.1 Collinsella sp.
AATCGATAAGCTAGCAATGACGTCGCGCGAGGCGTTGCAGACCGCCATGAGCACGGCTGCCGATGCGCAGGCCGGCGCGGTGGAGCCGATCCACCTGCTGTCCGCCCTGCTCGGTGCCGGCGAGCGCAATATCTCCGTGATCATTGAGCGCATCGGTGCCGACCCGGCTCAGCTTGCACGCTCCACACAGGATGCCATCGACCACGCGCCCAAGGTTTCGGGCGAGGGCCAGCAGATGGGCCTGTCCAACGAGCTCGTCCGCGTCATCGAAAAGGCCGAGAAGAAGGCCACCAAGATGGGCGACAGCTTTGTGGTGACTGAGCATCTGCTCATGGCACTTGCCGAGGACAAGGGCGAGGCGGGCCGCGTGCTGCGCGGCGCCGGCGTGACCAAGGAGCGCATCGAGCAGGTCTACGAGGAGCTGCGTGGCGATGACCGCGTGACATCTGCCGAGGACAAGACCCAGTTTGAGGCGCTGGAGCAGTACGGCCGCAACATCTGCGACCTTGCCCGCGCCGGCAAGCTCGACCCGGTCATCGGTCGTACCGACGAGATCCGCCGTACCATTCAGGTCCTGTCCCGCCGCACCAAGAATAACCCTGTGCTCATCGGCGAGCCGGGTGTCGGCAAGACGGCCATCGTCGAGGGCATCGCCCAGCGTATCGTGGCCGGCGACGTGCCGAGTACCCTGCGCGACCGCGACCTTATCGAGCTCGACATGAGCGCGCTGGTCGCCGGCGCTAAGTACCGCGGCGAGTTCGAGGACCGCTTGAAGGCTGTGCTCAAGGAGGTACAGAAGTCCGAAGGCAAGGTCATCCTGTTCATCGATGAGCTCCACACCATCGTGGGCGCTGGTGCCACCGAGGGCTCCATGGACGCCGGCAACATCCTCAAGCCGGCGCTTGCCCGTGGCGACTTGCACGCGATCGGCGCGACCACGCTCGACGAGTATCGCAAGTACATCGAGAAGGACGCGGCGCTCGCCCGTCGTTTCCAGACCGTTATGGTGAGCGAGCCTACCGTCGAGGACACCATCTCGATCCTGCGTGGCCTCAAGGAGAAGTACGAGATCTTCCACGGTGTGCACATCACCGATAGCGCGCTCGTGGCCGCTGCTGACCTCTCCGATCGCTATATCGCCGACCGCTTTCTGCCCGACAAGGCCATCGACCTGGTCGATGAGGCGGCAAGCCGCCTGCGCATGGAGCTCGACAGCATGCCGGTCGAGATCGACGCCACCACGCGTCAGCTCACCCAGCTGCAGATCGAGGAGCAGGCGCTCATGAAGGAGACTGATGACGCCTCCAAGGAGCGTCTGGAGGCCCTGCGCCAAGAGATCGCCGAGGTCCAAGAAAAGCTCAACGTGCAAAAGGCCGGTTGGCTCAACCAAAAGAACGCCATCGACCACGTGCAGGAGCTTAAGGGACAGCTCGACGAGGCCAAGAGCGAAGAGGAGCGTGCGACGCGCAACGGCGATTTGGGCCGTGCGTCCGAGCTGCGCTACTCCGTGATTCCGGGTCTGCAGCAGCAGATTCAGGATTCTGAGGCTGCGCTCGAGGCGCAAAAGCAGCAGGACGGCGAGGGCCTCAACGAGCAGGTGACCTCCGATGAAATCGCCGAGGTCGTGAGCGCCTGGACCGGCGTGCCCGTGTCCAAGATGATGCAGGGCGAGCTCGAC
>JAXKHW010000033.1:0-4007 GCA_036549635.1 Collinsella sp.
ATCAAGGTCAACGAGGAAAGTGCCGCGCACCCGGGCCTGTGGCTCTTCAACCCCGGCAGCGTGAGCATCCCCAAGGACGGCTCGCACAGCTACGGCATCTACGAGGGCGGTGCGTTCCGTCACGTGATCATGGAGGAGGACTAACCATGGCGCAGCATATGGCTCAGCAAAATGCCGAGGGTTCGCGCGATCTGTCCACGCTGGTAGACGCGTCGGCCGAGCTGCAGCATCTGGTGCAGACCATCTGGCGCCTGCGTCAGCCCGACGGCTGCCCGTGGGACCGCGAACAGACGCACCGAAGCATTGGCAAGAACATGATCGAGGAGGCCTACGAGGCGCTCGATTGCATCGAGGCCGATGATGCCACGCATCTGCGCGAGGAGCTGGGCGATGTGCTCATGCAGGTAGTGCTGCATGCGCAGATTGCAGCGGATGCCGGCGAGTTTACGCTTGCCGACGTGGCGCGCGATATTGACGCCAAGCTCATCCGCCGTCATCCGCACGTGTTTGGCGATGTGGATGCCGACAGCTCCGATGAGGTGCTCAAGATTTGGGACGAGGTCAAGCTTGCCGAGAAGGCCGCCAAGGACAAGGCCATGGCGGCGGGCGAGGCTGCGCCCGAGGGCCTGCTCGACGGTGTGCCCACGCATCTGCCGGCGCTGATGCAAGCCCAGAAGGTGTCGCGCAAGGCGGCTGCCGTGGGTTTTGAGTGGGAGACGGTTCAGGACGTGTGGGACGAGGTCGCCGAGGAGCGTGCCGAGTTTGAGGCCGAGGCCCCTGGCTCGCCCGAGCGCGAAATGGAGTTTGGCGACCTGCTCTTTGCCTTGGTCAACGTCGCGCGCAAGGAGGGCATTGACGCCGAGAGCGCCCTTCGTGCCAGCACGGCAAAGTTCCGCCGCCGCTGGGCCGCGATGGAGCAGATGGCGGCCGATGCCCACGTAGATCTTGCCGAGCTTTCGACCCACGGCCTCAACGACCTGTGGGATGCCGCAAAGGCGGAGGAGTAAGACTGCGGGAACGACGGGCTGACATGCCTCATCGTTCCCGCTAAATTTTTCGAAAATCAAGTGTATCCCTCGGCTAACTTAGGGCATAATGCAAAAAGTGCGACATGGCTAACTTACGGAGGCGCACCGACGGTGCACGGTCAGCCGGTCGCTTTCATCCACTACGTTTCCAAGTGAGAGGGAGACAACATGAGCGATATTTTGGACGTCTACGGTCGCGAGGTGCTCGACAGCCGCGGCAATCCCACCGTCGAGGTCGAGGTCGTGCTCGAGGACGGCAGCTTTGGCCGCGCAATGGTGCCTTCGGGTGCTTCGACCGGCGCCTTTGAGGCCTGCGAGCTGCGCGATGGCGACAAGGGCCGCTACCTGGGCAAGGGCGTTTCGCAGGCCGTCGAGCACGTCAACAACGAGTGCGCTAACGCCGTCGTGGGTCTCGACGCCTTCGACCAGCGCGCCGTCGATGCCGCGCTGATTGCCGCGGACGGTACCCCCAACAAGACCAAGCTCGGTGCCAACGCCATCCTGGGCGTGTCGCTGGCCGTCGCCCGCGCCGCTGCCGAGTCGGCGGGCCTGTCGCTGTACCAGTACCTGGGCGGCGTCAACGCCCATCTGCTGCCCACGCCCATGATGAACATCCTCAACGGCGGCGTGCATGCCGACAATAACGTTGACTTCCAGGAGTTCATGATCATGCCGGTGGGCGCCCCGAGTTTTGCCGAGGGCCTGCGTTGGTGCGCCGAGGTATACCACACCCTCAAGGGCGTGCTGCACGAGGCCGGCCTGGGCGGCGGCGTGGGCGACGAGGGCGGCTTTGCCCCCAACCTTAAGACCAATGCCGAGCCGTTCGAGTACATCACCAAGGCCGTGGAGAAGGCCGGCTTTAAGCCCGGCGTCGACTTCATGTACGCCATGGACCCGGCCTCGACCGAGTTCTACAACGCCGAGACCGGCATGTACGAGCTCAAGGGCGAGGGCGTTGAGTATACGAGCGCCCAGATGGTCGATTACTGGGAGAAGCTCGTCGACACCTATCCCATCATCTCCATCGAGGACGGCATGGCCGAGGAGGACTGGGACGGCTGGGTCGAGCTCACCCGTCGCATTGGCAACAAGGTGCAGCTGGTGGGCGACGACCTGTTCGTCACCAACACCGAGCGCCTCAAGAAGGGCATCGAGCTGGGTGCCGCCAACGCGATCCTGGTCAAGGTCAACCAGATCGGTACGCTCACCGAGTCGCTCGAGGCCATCGAGACCGCCAAGGAGGCCGGTTACGCCTGCATCGTGAGCCACCGCTCCGGCGAGACCGAGGACTCCACGATCGCCGACCTGGTCGTGGGCGTCAACGCCGGCCAGATCAAGTCGGGCGCCCCGTGCCGCAGCGACCGTATCGCCAAGTACAACCAGCTCATCCGCATCGAGGACGAGCTCGAGGGCAGCGCGCGCTACGCCGGCAAGTCTGCGTTCTACAACATTCGCTAAACAAGTGCTGCTCGGGGGGCGGGGCTGACTCGGCTCCGCTCCACTTCTGATGGCCGCCATTGGGCGCTGGGCCGTGTGGCTCAGCGCCTTTTTTATGTCGAGAAAAGGCCGCCGAAGGCGTTGCGCGCGCTCGTGCTATAACTAGAATACTTAGCGCAAACAAACCTCAACCGCACAAGGCGCACATGGATCAGATTTACGACAACAGGTACTATTCCGCCGGTTCGCGTGAGCCGTCACCTCGCCGTGCGCGCACGGTGCAGCTCGGCGGGTCCGATTACGCCGGTGCCGACCGCTCCACGCAGCGACCGACAAGTGCCTCACACTCCCGTGCTCAAATGAATACGTCGACGGACCGTCCGTCACGTTTGGTGCGCCCGGCGCATTCGGAGCATGCTCAGCGTTTCTCGGCTCAAACGCATGAAAAGCCGAGCAGGCCCTCGAACCGTTTTTCGGGCTCGGACTTTATGCACTACGCCAACGACAACGCGGTGGTCAAGGCGATCTACGACTTTACCCACGGTCCTCAGCGAGGGCTATTCATCGGCATCGTCGTTGCCCTGGTGCTCGTGAGCCTGTATTTCCCCGTGCGCGACCTGTACGTGGCAAAGCGTTCGAGCGATATCTTGGCCAAGCAGGTCGAGATTCGCCAGCAATACAATGATGGGCTGCAAAAAAGTGTCGACAAGCTGCTCTCGGAGGAGGGTATCAAGGATGCGGCATCCGAGGACCTGGGCTTGGTGATGCCCGGCGAGAAGAGGATTGAAGTGCAGGGCCTGGACGGCGATTCGGATGCCTCGTCGAGCCAGAAGTCGTCGAACGCCAAGAAGGCCAGCGAAGTTGCCAAGGAAATCGAAGAAGTCGGTAAGGACGCGCCGTGGTACATCCAAGCGCTCGACATGCTGTTTGGGTTTAACGGCGTCGAGGGCCAGACGGTCGTGTCCAACGGCAAATAGCGCCCGGAGGGGAGCCCGCAATGACAAATTGCAAACGCTATAAGGTAGCCGCGATCGACCTGGGAACGGTGTCGTCGCGACTGGTGTTGGCGCAGGTCGAGGCCGGAGCGATTGTGGAATCGTCCAAGCATACCGAGATTACCGACCTGGGCGAGGGCGTGGACGCGACGGGTCGCTTTTGCGAGGCGGCCGTTGAGCGTGTACTCGCTGCGTGCCGCATGTTTGTGGACGAGGCACGTGCCTTTGGGGCCGCGTGCATCTGCACCACGTGCACGAGCGCCGCACGCGATGCGTCCAATGCTGCCCTGCTGCTGGACGGCCTGCGCGATCTGGGGCTCGAACCGCAGGTGATTCCGGGCGAGGTTGAGGCGCGCCTGACGTTTTTTGGCGTAGCGCACGACTTTGCAGGCGAGCGCATCATCGTCGCCGATTCGGGTGGCGGCTCCACGGAGCTCGCGACGGGCGTCTATGCGCCTGAGCGCGGGGTCTTTGCGCTGGAGGGAACGCGCTCACTGGACATCGGTTGCCGTCGCGTGACGGAGCGGTTTTTCTCGGCGCTGCCGCC
>JAXKHW010000263.1:0-4836 GCA_036549635.1 Collinsella sp.
CCAAGATATGCGCTGCAATTGGTGTCTGCGCACAACAACCAGCCATATTAACGCGCACGTGTGGCGGTGTGGCGCAATGTAGTGGCGACCTGCGCGATAATGGACGGGAATTACACGGAAACGTAAAGGCTTCTTAAAGAATTAGCGAGGATGAGGCGATGAACGAGCAGGTTTGCACCAAGGCTGTGGATACGTGTGGCTATCCGGTCGAGACCACGGGCAATGCGGTGCTGGACACGTTGGAGCACCGTTCCTCCACGCGTGCCTTCGCGCGTGATGACGACGACCGTCCCGTGGCGGTGACCGACGAGCAGCGGGCGGCAATTTTGCATGCGGCGAGTCGCGCGCCGTCGGCGGGCGCCATGATGATGTATTCCATCGTAAGCATTCGCAAGCAGGCTACGCTGGACCGCCTCGCCGACCTGTGCGATCACCAGCCCATGATTGCCAAGGCGCCCTGGGCACTTATATTTGTGGTCGATTATGCCAAGTGGATCGATCTGTTTGAGCACGTGGGCTGCTTTGAGCCCGAGTTTGTCGAGCGCACGGGCAAGGCGCCCCGCCGCGCGCCGGGTTTGGGCGACTTTGCCATCGCGGCTCAGGATGCCGTGATCGCCGCGCAAAACGCCGTGGTTGCCGCCGAGGCCCTGGGCCTGGGGAGCTGCTATATCGGTGATATCGTCGAGAATGCCGAGGAAGTTGCCGAGCTGCTCGATCTGCCGCCCTATACCATGCCGCTATCGATGCTCATCATCGGCACGCCCCGTAAGGAGCGTCCGGCGATCGCACACCCCGTGGTGAACCTGGTGCACGAGGAGCGCTACTGCCGTGCGGATGCCGCGACCATGGACGCGCAGGTGGACGAGATGGACGCGATGTTCCGTCCGCACGCCCGCGAGGTGGGGGAGCGCGTCGCGGATATCTATACCCGCAAGCACACCAGTCCCTTTATGGCCGAGATGAGCCGCTCCATGGAGTGGTGGTTCAAAAACTGGCTCGGAAAATGACGAATGTGACAAGGGGACAGTCCCTTTGTCACATTCCATATCGCCGCGGTAGTCTAAAGACTGTATAAATCTTTATCTAGCTGGGAAAACAGTGCATTAAAACATGGGCCGATTACCTATAATCCCCTCGAACGTTAAAGTTGGGAGGAAACCGGCTTATGGAACAAAAGGCCAAGGAGGCAGCTTCGCACGCTGCGATTCCTGTGAGCATCTCGGCGATGCTCGTCACGCTGGGCGTGGTGTACGGCGATATCGGCACCAGCCCTATGTATGTAACCAAGGCGCTCGTTGCCGGCAACGGCGGCATCGGAAGCGTCACGGAGGAGTTCGTGCTCGGCGCGCTCTCCCTTGTCGTGTGGACGGTCACGTTGCTGACCACCATCAAGTATGTGCTCATCTCGCTGCGCGCCGATAACCATGGCGAGGGCGGTATCTTTGCCCTGTACAGTCTGGTCAAGCGCTGTGGCAAGTGGCTTATCATCCCCGCCATGCTAGGTGGCGCCGCGCTGCTCGCCGACGGCATCCTCACGCCGGCCGTTACCGTTACCACGGCCATCGAGGGCCTGCGCACCATCCCGGCGGTCCATGCCGTGCTGGGCGATGACCAAGGCCGCGTCGTCGCCATTACGCTCGCCATCATCATCGTGCTCTTCTTGGTACAGCGCATCGGTACGGCCAAGATCGGTCACGCCTTTGGCCCCATCATGACGCTGTGGTTCCTGTTCCTGGGCGGCACGGGTCTGTTCTTTGTCTTCCAGCACCCCGCCGTGCTGCTGTGCCTCAACCCGGTGCGCGGCATCGCCTTTTTGCTGAGCCCCAACAACCACGCGGGCATCATGATTCTGGGCAGCTGCTTCCTCGCCACCACCGGTGCCGAGGCGCTCTACTCCGACATGGGCCACGTCGGCCGCGGCAACATCTACGCTACCTGGCCGTTCGTTAAGTGCTGCCTGCTGCTTTCCTATATGGGCCAGGGCGCTTGGCTTATGAACAACGCTGCCAACCCCGAGCTCATGGGCATTGCCGACCTCAACCCGTTCTACCAGATGCTCGCCCCGGGCCTGCGCCCGTTTGCCGTCGGCCTTTCCACCGTCGCGGCCATCATTGCCTCGCAGGCGCTCATCACCGGCGCATTCTCGCTGGTGTCCGAGGCCAGCCGTCTGGACCTCATGCCGCACATGCAGGTCTTCTACCCTGCCGAGACCAAGGGCCAGCTCTACATCCCCATGGTCAACAACGTCATGCTCGTCGGCTGCGTCATCGTGGTGCTGCTGTTCCAGAACTCGGCGCATATGGAAGCCGCCTACGGCCTTGCCATTACGCTGACTATGATGTGCACCACGCTGCTGCTCTTCTTCTACCTGCACGAGGAGCGCAAGCTCAAGGTTGCTCCGTGGATCTTCGCGGCCTTCTTCCTTTTGCTCGAAGGCTTCTTCTTCGTGAGCTCGCTCACCAAGTTCTTCCACGGCGGCTATTTCACCATCCTCATGGCTGCACTCATCATGGGCATTATGGTGTGCTGGTACAACGGCACGGCGGTCGAGCAGCGCCAGTTTACGCTGCTGCCGCTGCGCAGCTACCTGCCGCAGCTCAAGCGCCTGCGCGACGACGACCGTTACGAGCGCATGAGTGACAACGTCGTGTACCTGACCAAGGACACCCATACCGACTACATCGACCGCGATATCGTCTATTCGATCTTGGACAAGCATCCCAAGCGTGCCCGCGCCTGGTGGTTCGTGAATGTCGAGACCATGGACGAACCGCACACCTTTGCCTATTCGGTCGAGACGTTCGGCACCGACTACGTGTTCCGCGTGCACCTGTACCTGGGCTACAAGATCAACCAGCGCGTCAATGCCTACCTGCGTCAGGTTGTTCAGGACCTGGCTGCCACCGGCGAGCTGCCGCCGCAGACGCATGACTACTCGGTCTACAAGGATCCGGGCAACATCGGTACGTTCAAGTTCGTCCTGATCCGTAAGCTTCTGGCGCCCGAAAGCGATGTGGAGCCGAGCGAGCGTACGGCCATCACGCTCAAGTACATCATCCGCCGCGCCGCCGGCACGCCTGCACGCTGGTACGGCCTGGAGAACTCCAACGTGAGCTTTGAGTACGTGCCGCTGTTCACCAAGTTCAAGGCCGTGAACAAGATGCAGCGCCTGGCCCCCAACGAGCGGCCGTAGGCGCCGACGGGTTGCACGGAGTTGGTTTTCGATGGACAAGATTGAGACCGGGGAGGCAAACATGGATGCAAAGATGCTTGATGGCCGCGAGGTGGTTGCCGAGCTGGTACGTGAGGCACGCGCCGACGCCGCCGAAGATCGGTTTTTGACGAACCGTGCCAACATGGATATGGCCGATCGCGTAATTTCGATCGTGGCACTGGTATTTGGAGCGGTGTGCGTGTGTGCCCTGCTCGCGCACGTGCTGTTTGTCTAGCGACCGCCGGCTGCAAAGGCTATACACTTGGAACCACCACAAGGGAAACCACCACAAAGGTGCCTGTCCCTTTGTGGTGGTTTTTGTTTTTGAGAGAGGAGCGGGGCGCTGATGGACGTCCGTACGGACGGCGATATTGCCGATAACTTTTGGTGGCGGCGCACAACGCTGGCGCGCCGCACTCCTCTGTATGACGCCTGCGTATCGGTGGGACTGCTGGTCGCGGCGACGATTGTGGGCGCGCTGCTCGACCATCCGGGTCTCGCGCCGAGCATCATGATCGTCTATGTGTTCGCCGTTCAGCTGTGCGCATTCTTTACCTGGAGTCGCCTGTATTGCTTGCTGAGCTCGGCTGCCGCCGTGGCGCTCTACAACTTCTTGTTTGTCGACCCGCGCTACTCGCTGTCGCTTATCGACCGCGGCTATCCCGGCATGTTCTTCATCATGTTTGTGGTCTCGCTTGTGTCGAGCTCGATTGCGTTGGCCCTGCGCCGCGCCTTGGCACAGGCTGCCGCCAGCGACCGCCGCACGCATATGGTGCTCGAGACCAACCGCATGCTGCAGCAGTGCGCCGACGAGCAGCAGATCGTTCATGCCATGGCAACGCAGCTGGCGCGTCTTTCGGGCTGTCCGGTCGTGTGGTACAGCGCCGACGCCGAGGGCGATGACCTGCTGCCGCGCGCGACTTACACGGCCGTGGGCGATGCCGCGCCGGTGCATGAACTGGCGCCGCAGATGCCGCCGCGGCTCTCGGCGTCCGCCTATGTGGGAACGCCGCTCGATGCCACCTATGGCGGCTCGGCGTTTTATGGCATCTACCTGACGGTTCGCACGGGCGACGGCTTCGCGCGCTCGGGCGACCCCGCCTCGGTGGTGGGCGTGCTGGCTATCGTTGCCGAGCCCGACGTGCTGACGCACGAGGAGCGAACACTTGCCGATGCCATCGTGAGCGAAGGCGAGCTGGCACTCGATCGCGCCCGCGCTATGGAGGCCCGCGAGGAGGCGGCGGTGCTCGCCAAAAACGAACAGCTGCGCGCCAACCTGCTGCGCTCCATCTCGCACGATCTGCGCACACCGCTTACCAGTATTTCGGGTAATGCCGACGTGCTGCTCGATCAGGGCTCGACCGGCACCGCGGTTCTCGATGCCCAGACGCGCCGTGGCCTTCTTCTATCCATTCGCTCGGATGCGCTGTGGCTCAACGCCACCGTCGAGAACCTGCTCGCCATCACCAAGCTCGAGGGCGGCGGCATGCACCTGTCGACCACGCTCGAGCTCATGGACGATATCGTCGAGGAGGCGCTGCGCCACGTGAACCCTGCCGTGCGCGAGCACGACCTTAAGGTGGTGGCGTGCGATGAGCCGGCGCTCGTCAACGTCGATGCAC
>JAXKHW010000264.1:0-3060 GCA_036549635.1 Collinsella sp.
CCATGGAGTTGTGGCCCCATGCCGAGTTTAACGCCGCGCGCAACAATCTGTATTCGACGGTATCGCGCTTGCGCTCGGCTTTGGGTCCAACTCCGGATGGCAAGTCGTGTGTACTCATCCAAAACGAGTGCATTGGGCTCAACGGCGACTACGTTAAGACCGATGTAAGACTCTTTGACCAGCTGAGCCGCGAGATTCTGGGAAACCGTATGGGCGCGAGAGGGCCGCACCTGGTTGAGCTATGTCTTAAGGTTGAGCAGCTCTACGCGGGGCCGCTGTATGTTCCCACCGGTTGCAACCCCACGTTTTTTACGCGCATGCGCCACATTATGCAATCCAAGTACATCGACTGCATGATTAGGGGAGCGAATGCCGCTCTCGAGGAAAATGACCTGCAATCGGCAATTTGGCTCGTTGAATCGGGGCTTCGCCAAGAGACGGCGCGCGAGGACATGGTTCGCTGTGCCATGCGCGTTTACGGTGCGGCGGGACGACGCCGCGATGTTGTCGAGCTATACAGCGGCCACATGCACCACCTGCGAGAGCAGGTTCAAGGCGTGCCCGAGCCCGAGACAAGGCGCCTGTATGAGCGCCTGGTCGAAGGCAGGCTCAAGCGCGTGCTTGTCGAGCGATAAAAAACGGGCGCCCGAATCAATCGGACGCCCGCAGGCTACTCGGTATGGCCAGTCGGTTTTAGACGAGCTTGATTTTCTCGATATCCTTGCGCGAGGACTCGCGATACAGCGAGAACTTGCGGCCGATAACCTGAACGACGTCGGCGTGGCAGCGCTCGGCGAGCTCCTCGGCGGCCTCGCGGGCAGAAAGGCTGGAGCCGTCCAGCACGGAGCACTTAACGAGCTCGTGCTTCTCCAGGTAGGCGACCGTCTGCTCGACGGTGCCCTCGTTGACATCGGACTTACCGATGATGATGGCGGGGTTGAGGTGATGGGCCATGCTGCGAAGCTGCTTGACCTGGGCTCCTGTCAGTGCCATGGGTTCTCGCTTTCTATGTATGGGGCGCCCCGCAATGGGGCCTTAATCTACGTGAGCTGTCCCACGATAGCGCAGGAACGGCGTGGTGTGGAGCGCGTTTGCCCAGTTCGCAAAGAATGCGGATGCCGGGCGGGAAGACGATGCAAGCTTTAGATGGGCTACGGGCGGGGTACGGAGACCGGCTCCCAGGCGATAAACGCCCATCGGACTTTGCGGATGTGGTCGAGCATGTAGCGTCCCTGCGGTACGCCCTTGGATCCCGGCTCACCGGCATGCGGGTTCTCGATCATGTGGTGGGCGATATAGTTGCGCAGGCGGTCGATCTTGTCCTCGTTGCCGTGCTCGAGCATGCGAGAAAAGTCTGCCACGCCTGCCTCGAGACTATCGAAGGTGTCGCGGCGGGGTGATTCAAAATACGTGACCTGTGGCAGTGCACCCATCTGAATAAGGATGTTAAAGGCGTACACAAAACCATTGCTGCAGGTAACCGAGGCGCCGATGGCATTCATCAAGTGCAGGTCATAACGCGGGCTCGAGTTGGCGACCATCGTAACGGCACAACGCCGACGAGCCGTTCGATCAAGCTTGGCAAGTGCGCCTTTTAGGTTGGTCGTGGTGACAGAGCGACTGGCAAAGGCAACATCCACCGCTTTTGCGACCGGTCCAACCAAATCCCAATCATCATCCCAAGCAAGCTCAAGCGGTGTAATGCAATCCTCGAGCCCATAGTACTCAATGCCAGCATCAAGCGTGCCCAACATAGCAGGAGAGAAGTCGGCAGCAATTACGGAATGCCCAGCCTGAGCAAGCGGAATAGCAATCGACCCAGCCCCACACCCCATATCGAGCACCGACTCACCAGGCTCAAGCGCCAACAGCTTTATAAAATCCCGAGCATACGGGGCAGTCTCCAGTGGACGAAAATGCCGAGCCCGCTTATCCCACTCAAAAGAATCATCAGCCCGATGCCGAGCGGCCTGCAGACGCATCCATTCGCCATTCCAATCAGCAGAAAGAAGCTCAGAGCGAGCATCCCCATCAACCACGGGCCAACCTCCTAGCAACAAAAAAGCGGCCCCTCCCAAAAGAAGAGCCGCAACCAGCATATATCAGAAAGAACCGATCCAACGCCAAACTGTCGTACCAGCAAAGGCGGGCAGAAGCGAAGCGACTGCCACTGAGCCAGAACCCAGCCAAGGTTGAGATGTGCGGGAGCCCCGCCGCCGGGCGGCAGACATATAAGGTCGATCGCGAGTTCCGCACGAGCCGGAGAGCACTTAATGTGCTCTCCGTGCGAGTCAGGACTGTCCGAGCAGGCGACCTTATATGTCTGCCGCCCGGCGGCGGGGCTCCTCGCCCGAACCCTCAGCTAGTTCTTCAGCGAGTTCAGCGGTGCCGGGAAGCGTCCACCACGGTGGGCAAGCACGGTGCCGGCGTTGGGGTTCACCGGCATGATGGGCGCACGGCCAAACAGACCGCCGTACTCGACACAGTCGCCCACGCCCTTGCCGATAGCGGGAATCACGCGCACGGCCGTGGTCTTATTGTTGATGACGCCGATGGCCATCTCGTCGGCGATAATGCCGGCGATGGTCTCGACCGGGGTGTCGCCGGGGATGGCGATCATGTCCAGGCCGACGGAGCACACGCAGGTCATGGCCTCGAGCTTCTCGAGCGAAAGCGCGCCGGCCTCGACGGCGGCGATCATGCCGGCATCCTCGGACACGGGGATAAAGGCGCCGGAGAGACCACCCACGCTGGAGCTGGCCATGACGCCGCCCTTCTTGACGGCATCGTTGAGCATGGCGAGCGCGCAGGTCGTGCCCGGGCCACCGCAGGTGCCAACACCGATGATCTCGAGGATGCGGGCAACGGAGTCGCCGATGGCAGGCGTGGGAGCCAGCGACAGGTCGACAATGCCCTTCTCGACACCCAGGCGATGGGCGGCCTCGCGGCTCATGAGCTCCCCGGCGCGGGTGATCTTAAAGGCGGTCTGCTTAATCTTTTCGGCGACTTCCATCATCGATGCGGAATCGGGCAGCGTCTCCAGGGCTGCGGCCATAACGC
>JAXKHW010000265.1:0-8998 GCA_036549635.1 Collinsella sp.
GGCGTCCACGGCCCCTCGATCGTCGAGCCCGCCATCGCCGCCGCCCTCGTTGCCAACATGACCGACAACCTGGCTGCATTCCAGGCCGGCGAGCACGCCTCCGCCGTTCTGACGCAGGGCGCCCAGTACTTCGTCGTCTGCATGGGCGGCACCGGCGCCACGCTCGTCTTGGTCTTTATGTTCTGCTTCCTGGCAAAGTCCCAGGAGATGCGCGCCGTCGGTAAGGCCGCCATCGTCCCCGTGTGCTTTGCCGTTAACGAGCCGCTGCTGTTCGCCGCACCCATCGTGCTCAACCCCGTCTTCTTTGTCCCGTTTGTCTTTGCCCCAATCGCCAACATCTGGATCCTCAAGATCTTTATCGACTTCTTGGGCATGAACGGCTTTATGTACACCCTGCCTTGGACCGTCCCCGGCCCCATCGGCACCATCATGGGCCTGGGCTTCCAGCCGCTCGCCTTTGTGATGCTCGCCCTTATCCTGGTCGTCGACTTCGTTCTGTACTACCCGTTCTTCCGTGCCTACGACGCCCAGAAGTGCGCCGAGGAGGCCGAGATTTCCGAGGAGGAGCTCGCCGCCAAGAACGCCGAGAAGGCCGCCAAGCTCAACGATGCCTTCCAGGGCAAGGCCGACGCCAAGAGCGTTGCCGCCGGCGCCGCTGCCGAGGCCGTGAAGTCCGATGCCCCCGCCGTTCCCGCAGCACCCGCTGCCGAGGCAACGACCGCCAGCGACCTCAACGGCAAGCGCGTGCTCGTGCTCTGCCAGGGCGGCGGAACCTCGGGCCTGCTCGCCAACGCGCTGGCCAAGGCTGCCAAGGAGCGCGGCATTAACCTCGAGACCGCTGCCGAGGCCTATGGCAACCACGTGGACATGCTCCCCGACTTCGATCTGGTCGTCCTGGCCCCGCAGGCCGCCAGCTACCTGGCCGACCTGCAGAAAGACTGCGAGCGCGTAGGCAACAAGTGCGTCGCCTGCCGCGGTAAGCAGTACATCGAGCTCTCCCAGAACGGCGACAAGTCTCTCGCCTTCGTAAGCGAGCAACTCTCGAAGTAAGTAACGCCCAGGGCCAGCCGACCATCCAAGACCGGCTGGCCCTTCGATTTAGACGATTGGATCATCATGTCCGTTAACCCTGCTAGCGTCACCAATCCGCCTGCGCAGTTTCCCGAGGACTTTGTCTTTGGCGGCGCCACCGCTGCCTACCAAGTAGAGGGCGAGACCCGCACTCACGGTAAGGGCAAGGTTGCCTGGGACGACTTCCTGGAGGCCCAGGGGCGCTTTTCCCCCGATCCCGCTTCGGACTTCTACAACCAGTACCCCGTCGACCTGAAGCTGTGCGAGGAGTTTGGTATCAACGGCATTCGCCTCTCCATCGCCTGGAGCCGCATCTTCCCCAACGGCACCGGTGAGATTAACCCCGAGGGCGTCCAGTTCTATCACGACCTTTTCGCCGAATGTCACAAGCACCACGTTGAGCCGTTTGTCACGCTGCATCACTTCGATACGCCGCTGCCCCTCTTTGAGAAGGGCGACTTCCTCAACCGCGAGACCATCGACGCCTTTGTGGACTTTGCCGCCTTCTGCTTTGAGGAGTACGCCGACCAGGTGACCTACTGGTTCACCTTTAATGAGATCTGGGCCGATGCCTCCAACACCTACATCGAGGGCACCTTCCCCGGTGGCGTCAAGGCGCATCTGGCCGAGGCCTTCCAGTGCGAGCACAACATGATGCTCGCCCACGCCAAGGCCGTACTGGCCTTCCACAACGGCGGTTTTAAGGGCAAGATCGGCGTCATCCAGTCGCTGGAGTTTAAGTACCCGCTCAACGAGAACGACCCCGCCGACATCAAAGCCGCTAATAACGAGCACGTGCTGCAGAACCAGTTCTTGCTCGACGCCACCTTCCGTGGCGACTACGCGCCCGACACCCTCGAGTGCGCCAACCGTCTGGCTGCCGTCTCGGGCGGCACCATCGAGATCCTGGACGAGGACCTCGAGATTATGCGCGAGGCCGCGCTCTACAACGACTACCTGGGCGTCAACAACTACCAGTGCCGCTTCTTGAAGGCTTACGATGGCGAGAACGACCTGCACCACAACGGTACGGGCGAGAAGGGCACCGGCCGCTGGCGCGTTAAGGGTATTGGCGAGCATGTGAACAAGCCTGGCATCCCCACCACCGACTGGGACTGGATCATCTATCCCGAGGGCCTGTTCGATCTGCTCGTCTACATTAAGCAGCGCTACCCCAACTATAAGCAGATCTTCATTACCGAAAACGGCATGGGCTACAAGGATCCCTACAAAGACGGCTTTGTGGACGACCAGCCGCGCATCGACTACATCGAGCAGCACCTGCGTTGGCTGCTCAAGGCTATGGAGGTGGGCGTCAACGTGGGCGGCTACTTCCTGTGGAGCCTGCAGGACCAGTTCTCCTGGACCAACGGATACAACAAGCGCTATGGCTTCTTCTACGTTGACTTTGAAACCCAGAAGCGCACGCCCAAGGCAAGCGCCTACTGGTATAAGCACGTAGCGCAGACCCGTCGTCTGGACTAGCGGCTTGCGGGGTTACCCGCCCACATAACCTGTCCCCATTTCTCAGCCGGGGGCGGCACGTCACACGGCGCGCCGCCCCCGACCTTTTTGTTCAGGTCGGGAGCCGTTTGTCTCGATCTGTAACATCTAGCCGAGTTTTTTGGTCCTAGCTGTTACAGATTGAGACGAACAGGATTGCTCTTTCCGAAGAATCTAAATCTGTAACACGTAGCCCGCTTTTGACCGTCTACCTGTTACAAATCGAGACAAACGGAGTAGGACCTAACCCCGTATGTCCCTAACAGTCGAGCGTTCGACCAGCGTACTCGGCACATGAATCGCCTCGATAGACGAGCTCTCTCCAATCGCCGCCTCAAACGCAAGCTTACCGACACCGCGCAAATCAAATCGCAGCGTCGTCAGTCGATTGTGAGGAACAAGTCCCTCGAGTGCGTCGTCGATACCAACCACGCTCACGTCGTCGGGCACGGACAGGCCCGCGTTCTCGAGCGCGGCGATAACGCCCAGCGCCATCTGGTCATTTGCCGCAAGCACGGCAGTCGGCGCCTGCGACCCGCCGGCAAGCACCTCGGCCGCAATCCGCTCGCCCATGGCGTACCCACTGTCCGCACTCCAATCGCCACGCAGCATCGGAGCGGCATCGACATGAGCACGACCCAGCGTATCGCGCCAACCGGCCTCACGAAAACGCGAGGAAATCGAGTTTTCCGGACCCGCCACAAACCGCATATTCGAGTGACCATGTTCCAGCAGATAATTGGTCAACAGCTCGCACGAACCATACTGGTCGGAGTCGATCGTCGTGCAGCGCGGATGCGCATACATGGACAGGATGACCGTTCGCACTCCCGGCTGGGGAACAAACTCCTCAAAATCGGGAGCCATGCGGTTCATGTTGAGAATCATGCCGTCGACGGGTCGCTCGACCATGCGGCGCGAGGCATCGGCAAGTGTATAGGGCTTGTCGCCGCCCATCTCGATCATAGTGACGGCAAAATCGTGCTCGCGCGCCGCTTGCATGATACCCTCGAGCGTCGCCAGGTTACCGACACGTGTGATGTTGTACATGCACAGGCCAATAGAACGATACGACCCGCCGCGCAACGCCGCTCCAGCAAAATTGGGACGAAAGCCCAGCTCTTCCATGGCGGCCAGCACACGCTTGCGCGTCTTTTCCGTCACGTTGGGCATACCGTTGACCACGCGAGACACAGTCTGGCGGCTCACGCCAGCGAGCGCCGCAACCTCTGCCGCGCTCGCCGAATGACCATTCCTTGTCTGCTGAGCCATGCCTTCCACGCTAACCTGCTTCCCAACTATTCCCCGCGCCCATGGCGCATCGTACATACATCGATAACGTGCTCATGATACCCGAGCCATATACCACAACATGAAAACTTCTGTCAATCAAAACCGCTTACCGAACAAATACAACCGTTCGCGGCTGTTTGAAGTTGTTTTGTTTCTATACATCCCAGCCGGATGTTAACGTGCTCATTATCAAATGTTCACGTGCTCATTTTGGTTCTAATCATTTTAAGATAGTGTTTATCGGGCTTTTTCACCGCTGAACGCTAACCAGGGAGCCTCCTGAGCGCAAACGCACAATATCGAACAGCGAGACGAGAGGGTGTATGCATATGTCTTTGCTAAACCGCGTACAGCAGCTGCCGAAGGGCTTTGTTTGGGGCGCCGCAACCGCCGCGTACCAAACGGAAGGTTCCACGAAGGTGGCAGGCAAGGGTAAGACCATGTGGGACGATTACCTTGTCGCCCAGGGTCGCTTTTTGCCCGACCCGGCCAGTGATTTCTACAACCGCTACGAGGAGGATATCCGCCTTTCTGCCGAGCATGGACTCAACGCCATCCGTGTGTCCATCGCCTGGACCCGCATCTTCCCCAACGGCGACGATGCCGAGCCCCTCGCCGGGGGCGTTAAGCACTACCACGAGCTGTTCGCCTGCTGCAAAAAGTATGGCGTCGAGCCCTATGTGTCCCTGCATCACTTTGACTCCCCCGCCGCCCTGTTCAACCAGGGCGACTGGCTCAACCGCAAGACCGTCGACGCCTATGTGCGCTATGCCGAGTTCTGCTTCCGCGAGTTCCGCGAGGTCAAGAATTGGTTCACCATCAACGAGCTCATCAGCCTCTCGCACTCCCAATACATCCAAGGCAACTTCCCGCCCAACCATCACTTTGATGTGACGAGCGGCATCCAGAGCCAGCACAACGAGCTCGTTGCCCACGCCCGCGCCGTCAACCTGTATAAGGATCTTGACGAGACCGAGCACCTGGGCGGACGCATTGGCATGGTCAACGTCCTGACGCCGGCATATCCTGCCACAGACTCGCCCGCCGACCAGCACGCCGCCGACCTGTACAACGCCTTCTACACCGACTTCATCATGGACGGCGCCTTCCTGGGTCACTACTCCGCGCGCACCCTCTCACTCATCAACGAGATTCTGCGTGCCAACAACGCCACACTTACGGTTGAGGACAGCGACATGGAGGAGCTCGCCAAGGCGGCGCCCCGCAACGATATGTTCGGCCTCAACTACTATCAGTCGGCGTTTATCGCCGCCTACGATGGCGAGTCCACCAACAGCTTTAACGGCACCGGAGACAAGGGCACCTCGTGCTTTAAGTTTAAGGGCGTCGGGCAGCAGGTTGATATGCCGGGTATCCCCACCACCGACTGGGATTGGCTCATCTACCCGCAAGGCCTCTACGACACGCTCAAGCACATCAGCGCCACCTATCCCAACCTCCCCGTCATCTATATCACCGAAAACGGCCTGGGCCACAAGGACCCCGAGCCCGACGCAAACGGCATCGTCGCCGATCCCGAGCGCATCGACTTTGTCGACCAGCACATGGAGAAGGTGCTCCGGGCGCGCGCCGAGGGCGTCGACGTCCAGGGCTACTTTATCTGGAGCCTGCAGGACCAGTTCTCGTGGGCCAACGGCTATAACAAGCGCTACGGCCTGTTCTACATCGACTTCGACACGCAAAAACGCTACATCAAGCAGTCGGCACTCTGGTACAAGGAGCTCGCCGACACTATGGCGGACGCGCAGTAGCGCATCGCCTCGCTTTCCCCCGAGAGGGGAGCGGCCCTATGCGATACAAACCCAGCCGCTCCCCTCTCTCCCCCTGGGACCGACCCCGCCTGCACCCGGGCTTTTAGCAAGCGGGAGACCATATAGGTTTTCAACGTCCATGCCATTAAGATTTCATGCAAAGAGGAGCGTGAACTATGGAATCGATCGTTAAGTTCTTGGAGAAAGGTCAGCCGTACTTCGACAAGGTCTCTAAGAACATCTACCTTCAGGCCATTAAAGACGGCTTTTTGGCAGCAATGCCCATCATCCTGTCTTCTTCTGTCTTCCTGCTTATTTCGACCCTGCCGGGCGTTGTCGCCACGGTCGGCGGCTTTACGCTGCCCGACTGGTGGAACGTCGACGTCGTGAACTTCTGCAACAAGGTTTACAACTTCACGATGGGCGTCGTGGGCATCATGGTCGCCGGCACCACCGCAAGCGCGCTGACCGGCTCCAAGAACCGCCGCATGCCTGCCGGCAAGGCCATCAACGCCACGAGCACCATGGTCGCCGCCATGTGCGCTATGCTCATCTTGGCCGTTACCCAGACGAGTGCCAAGATCGACGGCGCCGATGTCTCGGTGTTCTTTACCGACAACATGGGCACCAAGGGCCTACTGAGCTCCTTTGTCGCCGCATTTGCCACGGTCAACATCTATGCCTTCTGCATTAAGCGAGACATCACCATCAAGCTGCCCAAAGAAGTCCCCGGCGCCATCGCCCAGAACTTCCGCGACATCTTCGCCTTCAGCTTCTCCATCCTGTTTGTCGCCGTCATCGACGTTATCTGCCGCACCTGCTTGGCCGTCCCGTTTGCCAACGTCATCTCCACGCTGGTGAGCCCGCTGTTCGCCGCTGCCGATTCCTACGCCGGCCTCGCCCTCATCTGGTTCATGATCCCGCTGTTCTGGTTCATGGGCATCCACGGCCCCTCGGTCGTTAAGCCTGCCCTCAACGCCGCGCTGTTTGGCAACATCACCACCAACCTCGCCACGCTGCAGGCCGGCGGTCACCCCGCCCTCGCCCTGACCGAGAACTTCGGTAACTACATCGGCGAACTCGGCGGCACCGGCGCCACGTTCATTGTCCCGATCATCTTCCTGCTCTTTATGCGCTCCAAGCAGCTCAAGGCCGTCGGCAAAGCCTCTGTCGTACCCGTGATGTTCGCCGTCAACGAGCCGCTGCTGTTCGCCGCGCCCATCATCCTCAACCCGTACTTCCTGATCCCGTTCCTGTTTGCCCCCGTGGCCAACGTCCTCATTGGTAAGTTCTTCATCGACTTTTTGGGCATGAACGGTTTTATCTATGCCATGCCGTGGGCACTCCCCGGACCGATCGGCACCTTCATCGACACCAACTTCCAGCCGATCTCTCTGGTCCTGGTTGTCGTCCTGCTGGTCGTTGACTTCTTGATCTACTACCCGTTCTGCAAGGCCTACGACAACGTCCTGTGCAAGCAGGAGGCCGAGACCCTGGCCGAAGAAGAGGCCGAGGAGACCAAGGCCGTCAAGACCGCTGCCGCCCCCGCCGTTGAGGCTCCTGTTGTCGAGACCGCTTCTGCCACCGAGGCCTCCGCAGCTCCGTCCGCCCTTAAGGGCAAGGATCTGAGGGTTCTGGTTCTGTGCGCTGGCGCCGGCACCTCTGCACTGCTCGCCAACGCGCTTAAGGAAGGCGCCGACGAGCTGGGCATCGACATTACCGCCAACGCCGGTGCCTACGGCAGCCACTACGCCATCATGGACCAGTACAACGTCATCGTCCTGGCTCCGCAGGTTCGCACCTATTACAACGAGATGAAGGCCGACACCGACCGCCTGGGCATCACGCTGCTGTCGCCCAAGGGCAAACAGTACATCGACCTCACTAAGGATCCCAAGGGTGCCGTCGCCTGGATCGAGGAAAACCTCGAGGCATAAGACGCTGACACCACCTGCCGCTTGCAGACAATAAATGGCCCGTGCATCGATGTGTGATGCGCGGGCCATTTTGTTTAGACCGCACCCGTCCTCCTGTTCATCTCAATCTGTAACATCTAGCCGAGTTTTTCGGTCCTAGCTGTTACAGATCGAGATGAACGCACAGACCAAGCCGAAAATCTCAATCTGTAATATTTAGCTGAGTTTTTCGGTCCTAACTGTTACAGATTGAGACGAACGGGCCGAAAAACCCTACGACCGCAGGTCCTTCACGCTGGAACGCTCGACCAGCACGCCCGAGACGAGCGTACGGCTTCTGGAGCTCGGGGCTTCCAGACCGGCGACGACTTCGTTAAGCGCACGAACGCCCAGCTCGCGGTGGCGAAACTTCACCGACGTCAGAATCGAGTTGGGAATCGTCTTGTAGAGTTCATCGTCGAAGCCGATCACGGACACATCGTCGGGCACACTCAGACCCTTGTCACGTAGAGCCATCATCACGCCGTTTGCCATGCAGTCGTTAGCAGCGAGGACCGCCGTGCAATCGGGCTTATCGGCAAGCACAAGGCCCGCGGCATAGCCACTATCCGCATTCCAATCGCCTTGCAGAGGCTCGGGCGGCTCAATGCCACGCGCCTCGAGTGCCGCACGCCAACCTTTCATACGACACTGGCTCGACAGCGCCTCTTTCTTACCAGAGACGAAGTATACGTTCTTGTGCCCACGATTTAAGAAGTACTCGCACGCCATGCGCGCACCGCCCTCTTGATCGTCACTAACGGTAGAGCAGGCAGGATGCTCCATCGGCGTGATAATCACCGTCTTGAGGTCTTTCGGTGCCTCAAAGGTATCAAAGTCATCGACCATCTGACGCAGGTTGAAGATCATGCCATCAACAGGCAGCTGCGACATCCTACGCGCCGCATCGGCAAGGGTCATCTTCTCCCCTGCCCGCTTTTTGATCATCGTGAGCGCAAAGCCGCGTTCTTCGGCGGCATCGGCGATACCGTCAATCATGTCCACGGCACCGCCAGACAAGTGAAACAGCACGACGCCGATGCACCCGTAACGGCCTAACTTGAGCGAACGCGCGGCAAAGTTGGTTCGAAACCCGAGCACCTCCATGGCCGAATGAACCTTATCGCGTGTCGACTCTCGCACGCTATCGGGCTCGTTGATCACACGCGAAACCGTCTTGAGAGAAACGCCTGCGGCAACTGCCACATCATTCATTGAGACATTTTTCTTGTCCATCGTTGCCACTGCTTCTCCACTCGGTTCTCTATCGCTTGTTTTTTTGTGTTCTAGCATACACTACCTGCTCGACTGACAAATCAACCGTTTACCGGACAATATCGACCGCTCACCCGTATATCCTTGTTGCTCTTCCAAAAATGTCTTACGTTGTCATTAACGAAATGA
>JAXKHW010000266.1:0-7891 GCA_036549635.1 Collinsella sp.
CTCTGTAGCATGCGGACGGCCGACTACTCGTCCCCATCAACGCTTATGCGGAGTATGCTAGCACGTTCCGCGCCAGCGAAAAACCCTCAACACTGGTTTTATACGTTCGAAATTTCTCGCGGCTGTAGACCTTCTCTAGGAGCAAAATACCTGAAAGCACTTTATCGAACGAAAGAAGGTTGCTATGCGCACGATTGGAATGAGCGACTACACCGTTGGCGAGGATTGCTTTGACGAGCTGCCCGCCGCACTGGCAGAGTACGGAGCGGCCAAGGTCACGATCATCGGTGGCAAGCGGGCACTGGCCGCAGCACTTCCCGGTATCGAAGCTGCACTAGCGGGTACCGACGTCGAGATTCTGGAGACGCGCGTCTATGGCACCAACAGTACGCGTGCCAATATCGCCAAGGTCGTGAACTCCCCTGCCTGCCAGGAAGCCGACGTGCTTATCGCATGTGGCGGCGGCAAGGCACTCGACACCGTCAAGACCGCAGCCATCGAGCTCAAGAAGATCGTCTTCACCGTCCCGACGATCTGTTCTAACTGCTCCGCCGCGACCGCCATTGCCGTCGTGTACAACGACGACGGCTCGCTCGAGGGCTATTCGTACCCCAACCGACCGGCGCACATCTTCATCAACCCCAAGATCATCGCCGAGGCACCGGCAGAGTACTTCTGGGCCGGCGTAGGCGATGCCCTGTCCAAGCAGCCCGAGGTCGAGTACGCCACGAGCGCTGGCAACCTGGAGCACACCGCTGGACTTGGCCTGGCACTCGCCCATACCTGCTCCGAGCCGCTGTTTACCTATGGCGTCCAGGGTCTAGAGGACGTGCGCCAGGACCTGTCGAGCGAGGCCGTCAAGCAGATCGCGCTCGACATCGTGGTCAACACGGGCTACGTCTCCAACCTGACCAACCAAAACGATTACTACTACAACTCGAGCGTGGCGCACGCGTTCTACAATGCGACGTGCAGCATTCCGCGCGAGGGAACCTATCTGCACGGTGAGGTCGTGAGCCTGGGCGTGCTCGTGCTGTTTGCCTATACGGGCGACACCGAGAACCTTGAACGCTACGCTGCCTTTAACAAGCAGATGGGCCTGCCCGTGACGCTTGAGCAGGTCGGGCTTTCCGAGTCCGATATCCCGGCCCTGTGCGAGTACGCGCACGCCACCAACGAGTGGAAGCAGGGCAACCCCGAGCCCTTCACCGACGAAAAGTTCGCCGCCGCCATCAAGGCCGCAAACGCCTACGGCCACTCTATCCTGGCCTAACCGACCAAAACCGCCACAAAGGGGACAGTACCTTTGTGGCGGTTTTTATTGCCGTAACATGCTCGAGTCGAATTCGCTTGCCGGGATCACGCGGTAGCCGTGGCGCAGGAGCAGGTCAACGAAGACACCGTTACCCGTTGTGAGCGTGCCGCTGAAGGATCCGTCGTAGATATGGCCCACGCCGCACGACGGACTGCGATCCTGCAAAATGCACGCAGCAATCTCGGATGGCCCGCCCGCTTGCTCGCACATATCGAGCGCACGTTGAGCGCCTAGGCGAAACTCGCGATCGACCGAGATGCCCTCGCAGGTACGGACCTCTCCGTTCACGATCTCGGACGGCTTGCGCGGTGTGGGCAGGCCGCCAAAGACCTCAGGGCACACCAAGAGAACCTCGGTCCCCGTACGTTCGCAGGCCTCGACCAACGCGCGGTGGTAGTTGTCGAGCCCGTTATACTTGCAGCTCTCGCCCATCAAGCAGGCACTTACCACGATCTTCATATACAACTCTCCCCACGCAAAACGCCCCATTTGAGATAAACACTCAAATGGGGCGATTGACACTGCGCAACCAGTATTACTGCTGCTTTGGCATCAGCGGATTCTCGCGCGTGAGGAGATTCATGAACTCCTCGCCCGTGATCGTCTCCTTCTTGTACAGATAACGAGCCAGCTCGTGGAGCTTGAACTTGTTCTCCTTCAGGATCTGCAGGGCGCGGTCGTGCGCATCCTCGATCAGCTTGGCGACAATCGCGTCCACGCGCTCGGCCGTACCGGGGGCGCAGGTGAGCGACGTGTCCTGGTTAAGGTACGCATTCTGAACGGTACCGAGTGCCATCATGCCAAACTCATCGGACATACCAAAGCGCGTCACCATGTTACGGGCGAGCTTGGTGGCCTGCTCGATATCGTTGGCGGCGCCGGTCGTCATCTCGCCAAAGATAAGCTCCTCGGCGGCACGTCCGCCGCAATAGACGGCGAGCTTGTCCAGCACCTCCTGGCGCGTGGTCAGGAAGCGCTCATCCTCCTCGACCTGCATGGTGTAGCCCAGAGCACCGCTCGTGCGCGGCACGATGGTGATCTTCGTGACCGGTGCAGAGCCCTTCTGGCGGGCGGCAACGATGGCATGGCCGATCTCGTGGTAAGAAACAACCTGCTTCTCGTGGTCGGACAGCACCGTGGACTTACGCTGCTGGCCGGCGATGACGACCTCCACCGACTCCTCAAAATCGTCCTGCGTAGCGCGCTTGCGGCCCTCACGGACGGCACGCAGGGCGCCCTCGTTGATGATATTGGCCAGGTCAGCGCCCGAGGCACCGGGCGTGGCGCGGGCAATCGCGGTCAGGTCGATCGGCGGCTGCGTCTTCACGCTCTTGGCATGCAGCTCGAGGATGTTCTTGCGGCCGGTCAGATCGGGCAGCTCAACGGGGATGCGGCGGTCAAAACGACCGGGGCGCAGCAGGGCCGGATCGAGGCTGTCGGGACGGTTGGTGGCGGCGAGGACAACGATACCCTTGTGGTTATCGAAGCCATCCATCTCGGTCAGCAACTGATTGAGCGTCTGCTCGCGCTCGTCGTTGCCGCTAAAGCCGCCGCCGTCACGCTTTTTGCCGATGGTATCGATCTCGTCGATAAACACAATGCACGGGGCCTTTTCCTTGGCCTGCTTAAACAGGTCGCGCACCTTGGCGGCGCCACGGCCGACGAACATCTCGACGAACTCAGAACCCGAAATGCTAAAGAACGGAACACCAGCCTCGCCGGCAACAGCCTTGGCTAGCAGGGTCTTACCGGTACCCGGAGGGCCAACAAGGAGAGCACCGCGCGGCAGCTTGGCGCCGATCTCCTCGTAGCGCTGGGGCTTCTCCAGAAAGTCGACGACCTCCTTGAGGGACTCCTTGGCCTCTTCCTGGCCGGCGACATCCTTAAAGGTCACGCCCACGTCCTTGGAGGCGATCACGCGCGCGCCGGACTTGCCCAGTCCACCGCCGCCAAAGCCACCGCCGCCAAAGTTCATCGAAGGACCGTCATCACCCATGGCCTTCTTCATGCGGCGGTTGAGCCACCAGCCGATCAAGAAGAAAATCGCCATGGGAAGGATGAGCGTAAGCAGGTAGTAGGTCATCAAACCCGAGTTTTTATCGGGAACGACCGACTCCAGCGAAGCACCGGACTCAAGCACGCGATCGGTAAAGCCCGTATCGTTCGGCACACCGGTCGTCTTATAGGCGATGTTCTCGTCCTCGCCCTTCTTGGTGTAATAAATCGAGTAATCGTCCGTGTTGTACTCGACCTTGTCGACACTCTTCTTATCGAGCGCTTTGACAAACGTCGAGTAATCGGTCTTCGTAATCTGCTGCGTGTGACCGATGTTGGGGAACAGAACGGTCGAGAGCACGAGGTAGACGACGAAGGCGATGAGCACGTAGAGGATCATATTCCGTCTACGCTTGTTGTCATCCATCTCCATCTGCTTGAACTCCATCTACTGGGGTTAATAATGCCTTCTAGAATACCCAACCCGAACGGCGATAAACCGACGCCGGGCACAAAAAGACAGAGATGGCATCACTGGAAGTCGGCAAGGTTCAAATCTATACGGGCGACGGCAAGGGCAAGACGACGGCTGCGCTGGGGCTCGCGCTGCGTGCCACGGGCTATGGACTTAACGTGCTCATGCTTCAGTTTGCCAAGAAGCTGCACTGCGCCGAACATGATGCAGCGCCTCGTTTAGGGCTACGCATCGTACAAGCCGACCGCGACACACCCGAGGCTTGCGCCGCGCAGATCACGGAGCTCGCATGCGAGCAGATATCACAGGTCGACGTTCTGAGTTTGGATGAACTCGGCGAGGCCATGCGCCGCGGCTTCGTGACGCGCGAGGATGTCGAAGCGCTGATCGCGATAAAGCCCGCCACCACGGAGCTCGTGCTCACCGGCCGGGGCTTGCTGCCCCTAGCGAACCTCGCCGACCTTGTCACCGAAATGCGCCCCATCAAACACTACTTCGACGAAGGACTCCTAGCCCGCCAAGGCATCGAATACTAGCCATTGGGGACGTCCCGAATGGCTAGGCGGTGGCGCGGCCGAGCCAGTTGCCGCTGTGATGGTAGACGGTGAACATCATAGCGGTGATTACCCAGGTTACGGGGTAGACAAGCAGCAGGTGCTCAAGCGACGGATCGAACGGCATAATCGCAAACACCCAGATCACCCTGAGCACGACGGTGCCAAAAATCGTGAGCAGCATGGGCTGCAAGCTCACGCCGGCACCGCGAATGGAGCCCGACGCGTTTTCGATAATCGAGAAGATCGCGTAGAACGGCGCGATGAAATGAAGAATCGTCGTGGTGTACGCCGAAATCGAAACATCGTCGACAAACAGACGCGACAACGGACCCGAGAACACCAGCAGCACGGCAGACAGGCCACCAATGAGCATAAACGACAGCACGAGCGACGTATGGTAGCCCTTGCGCATGCGCTCATAGTTGCGCGCGCCAAAGTTCTGTGCCGAGAACGTGGTGATCGACACGCCGAGCGCCTCGGTAACCATCCAGACAATGCCATCCAGGCGCCCAGATAGACCCCAAGCAGTCGTGACATCGGCGCCAAACGAATTAACCGACACCTGGATCAGCACGTTCGAGATCGAATAGGCAGCCGATTGAAAACCGAGTGGCAGACCACACGAGATCATACTCTTGCAAATACCGCGATCGATACCGAGCTTAGACAGCGAAAGACGCCATGCACCCGGAGCGCGCATCATGCGCAACACGATCATCGTTGCATTGGAGCAAATGGTCAGCGCCACCGCGATGCCGCAGCCCAGCGCCTCCATATGCAACACAGCGACAAAAATGATATCCAGCACCGCATTAACAAGGCAGCCGGAAGCGATGATCACAGCAGGCCCGCGCGTGTCGCCCACGGCACGCAGCAGTGCGGTTCCCATATTAAGCAGCAGTGCCGCAACCATCGCGGCAAAATAGCAACGAGCATAGGCCACGCCCTCGGCCAAAAGTTCATGCGGAGTGTTCATAAGTACCAGCATGGGCTCAACGAACACTATGCCAAGAATCGAGAAAACGATACCGCCCACCAGCGCGAGCGTCATGGCCGTATGGACCGAACGGCTCAGTCGCTCATCATCGTGCTGACCAAAATACTGACCGGTAATGACCGCGCAGCCGGCGCCGACGCCAACGCAAAAGCCAATGCAGAGCTCGGTGAGCACCATCGTAGCTTGAATGCCACCTAGCGCGAGCTTGCCGCCAAACTGACCGACGATATAGGTACCGATAAGCGTGTAGGCCTGCTGAAAAAACGAACTAAAAAAGATGGGAACGCACAGCGAAAGCAGCTGCTGCCAAATAACACCCTGCGTTACATCGATAGCCGTAGATTTCTTAGCCACACGCCCTCCCCAAAAGCGTACGTCAACCGACAAAACAGTAATTAAAGACCTAAGCTAATAGCAGCTTAGCACCGACCGACGTCGACCGAAACACCCCGAGTCAGAGCCCGGTGCAAACTATCTGCCTAGTGATACAGCCCCGGCTGGTAGTGATACTCGTTGCTCACGTGCGGGCACAGCTGCCAAAAGGCGACGGCACTCGCCGCGGCCACGTTGAGCGAATCGACCCCGTGCGCCATCGGAATGCGCACGGCTCGGTCGCAGCCCGCGATAGTCTTGGCGCCCAGGCCGGCACCCTCGGTGCCCATAAAGATCGCCAGGCGATCAACCTCCTGCAGCGCAGGATCGTCCAGCGAAACGGAGTCGTCCGTCAGCGCCATCGCAGCGCACGAAAAACCGGCTTCGTGCAGTGCCGCCAGGCCATCGTGCGGCCACACACGAGCCTCGCTGCCAATACGCGTCCACGGCACCTGAAACACCGTGCCCATGCTCACGCGGGCCGAGCGACGGTACAGCGGGTCGCAGCACGTCGGACTGACCAAAATACCGTCGACATTGAGCGCGGCGGCCGAGCGGAAAATCGCACCCACGTTCGTGTGGTCGACAATACCCTCGAGCACGCACACGCGCACCGGGCGCTCCCCCGCCGCCTCGACGACGCCACCCAAGAACTCATCAACCGGAATCTGCCGCGGGCGACGAAACGCCGCGAGCGCACCGCGCGTCACGTTAAAGCCCGTCAGCTGCTCCATGAGTTCCATGGAAGCCACGAACACAGGAACCGGACCTGCGCCCTCGCGCACAACCAGGCGCTCAAACAGCGGCATCATCTGGTCGAGCCAGCGTTCGCCCAAAAGAAAGCTCACCGGCTCGTATCCGGCACGCACCGCGCGCTCAATAACCTTGGCACTCTCGGCGATAAAGATGCCCTTTTGCGGCTCTAGCACGCAGCGCAGCTCACGCTCGGTCAGTCGCACGTAGGCATCGAGCCGCTCGTCCTCGAGCGAATCAATTCGCAGAACCTCAACGGCATCAGTCATAGCAGCCCGCCCGCACCCTTCTTTACAGCACATCTATACCAAACGAGGCGACGCTAAGCGCCGCCCCATACATTCAATCAACCCGATAATACCGTTCACGCCAGGCGATTTACGCCTCAACGCGACGATACGTCACGAACTCATAATCGACACCCTCGTCGCCCTCGCCCGAGGCAATCGTGGCAACACCGCCACGCCACGCAATCTCCCACGCGGGATCGGCGTCCAAATCGGGAAAGTACGTGTCCACGGCATGAGTGCAATGGTTGTGCGTGACCTCGGCCTCGGCGCAATACGGCAAAAACTGCCGATACACCTCGCCGCCACCGATCACCCAGGCAACGGGCTCATCGGCAACCGCGGCGAGCGCCTCGTCGATGCTATGCACCACGTCGACGCCCTCGACAGCAAAATCCTCGTCGCGGGTAAGCACGATATTGCGACGGTTCTTGAGTGGACGCCCACCGGGAAAACTCAGCAGCGTCTTGCGCCCCATGATGACCGGGCAGCCCTTGGTGCAGGCCACAAAATGGCGCATATCGGCGCGATTGGACACCACCATGTCGCCCTCGCAACCAATGCCCCAATCGTCACACACGGCGACGATAGCAGATAGCTTACACGTCATGAGCACCACCTACACCGCAATGGGAATGTTCTTGACCTGCGGGCCGTGCTCATAGCCCTCGACGATCAGGTCATCAGTCGTAAACGCGTAAAAATCATGCACATCGGGGTTAAGCGTTACCTTGGGCGCCGCAAACTGCGGGCGCTCGATAAGCTCACGGACGATATTAACATGACGGTCGTAAATGTGGGCATCGGCAATCACATGCAGCAGCTCACCCGGAATCATATCGACCGACTGCGCGACCATCATGAGCAGAATGGCGTACTGGCACACGTTCCAGTTATTCGCGGCCAAAATGTCCTGACTGCGCTGGTTGAGAATCATGTTGAGCGTGGGCTTGTCGTCCTGCGGGCGCTGCGTGACGTTATAGGTCACGCTGTAGGCGCACGGATACAGGTGCATCTCGGACAGGTCACTAAACACATACGTGTTGGTCATGATGCGGCGGCTGTACGGCGTGTGCTTAAGGTCGTACAGCACACGGTCCATCTGGTCGAAGTCGCCCTCGGCGTAATGGCTCTTCTGAC
>JAXKHW010000267.1:0-15936 GCA_036549635.1 Collinsella sp.
CATTAAGGCGCGTGCCGGCGGTGGCGGTCGCGGTATTCGCAAGGTCGAGCGCGTGGAAGACGCGGCAAAGGCCTTTATTGCAGCACGCGCCGAGGGCGAGGCCGTTTTTGGCGACGGCGAGTGCTACATGGAGAAGTTCGTTGCGCCGGCGCACCATGTCGAGGTGCAGATTATGGCCGATAAGCAGGGCCATGTGTTTTCGCTCGGCGAGCGTGAATGCTCGGTGCAGCGCCGCAACCAAAAGCTAATCGAGGAGAGCCCCGCGCCGTGCCTCGACGGACACGACGACATTCGTGCTCGCATGCACAAGGCAGCGCGTGACCTGGCTCGTGCCGTCGGCTACGAAGGAGCCGGTACCATCGAGTTCCTGTATTCGGACGACGGCAATTTCTACTTTATGGAAATGAACACGCGCTTGCAGGTGGAGCATCCGGTTACGGAGTTTGTGACCGATGCCGACTTGGTCAAGTGGCAGCTGCGCGTGGCGGCCGGCCAGCCTCTGCCCTTTGAGCAGGAGGACATGCCGGTCCGCAACCACGCCATGGAGTGCCGCATCAATGCCGAAACGCCGGACTTTCTGCCGTCATGCGGAACGGTCACCGCGTTGCGTGTGCCGGGTGGTCCGCGCGTGCGCTGGGATTCCGCCATGTTTACCGGTGCGAAAGTTCCGCCGTACTACGACTCCATGCTTGGCAAGCTCATCGTGTGTGCGCCCACGCGTGACGGCGCCATTCGCAAGATGCGCTCGGCCCTGGGCGAGCTCGTGATTGAGGGCGTGAGCGAAAACAGCGAGCTTCAGCTCGACGTGCTGGCAAACGACGAGTTCTTGTCGGGCATGTATCACACCGATCTGATGGGGCATCTCTATGCTGATGAATAGAAAAGCGAAGACGGTCAACGTCCTCGAGGGACCGATGACCGAGTCGTGCGCCGAGTTTCCCGCGCGCCATGTGTTTATCAAGTGCCCGGAGTGCCGCCGCGTGATCGATGAGGCGCGTCTGCACGACAACCTCGAGGTCTGCCCTCGTTGCGGAAAACACTTTCGCGTGAGCGGTCGCGCGCGCATGCGCATGACGGTTGACGAGGGCACGTTTGAGGAATGGGATGCCAATCTGGCGTCGGAGGACTTCCTCTCGTTTCCCGGTTATGCCGACAAGCTCAAGAGCGTGAGCGAGCGTTCGGGCGAGCGCGATGCCGTTGTGTGCGGTAGAGGCAAAATCTGCGGTTGCGATACGGCGCTCTTCTTTATGGACGCCAACTTTATGATGGGCTCGATGGGTTCCGTGGTGGGCGAGAAGATCTGCCGCACATTTGAGCGTGCGACCGAGCTGGGACTGCCGGTCGTTGGCTTTACCGTATCGGGTGGCGCCCGCATGCAGGAGGGCGTGACCTCGCTCATGCAGATGGCCAAGATTTCTGCGGCGGTCAGGCGCCATAGCGAGGCGGGCGGCCTGTATATCACGGTGCTCACCGACCCCACGACCGGAGGCGTAACCGCGAGCTTTGCCATGGAGGGCGATATTATCCTGGCCGAGCCCGATGCCCTGACGGCATTTGCCGGCCCGCGCGTGATCGAGCAGAACATGCACAAGCGCCTGCCCAAGGGATTCCAGCGCTCCGAGTTTTTGCTGGAGCACGGCTTTTGCGATGCCGTTGTTCCGCGTGGCGAGATTGCGCTCACGGTAGGCGAGCTGCTGGCGCTGCACGAAGGGCACGCGCCCGGCCTGGGGGCACCGCATGAGATCGTGCATACGGGTCGCCGCGGCAAAAAGCTGGGACACTTGTTCAAGCGCTCGGCCGCACCAAAAACCGCGCTCGAGATTGTCAAGCAGACCCGCTCGGCAGATCGCGCCACGGCAGGCGAGATGATCTCGCTGGGCCTGGATGGATTTGTGGAGCTGCACGGCGACCGCTACTTTGGCGACGACGCTGCTGTGGTGGCTGGCATTGGCTGGAAAGACGGACGCCCCGTAACGGTCATCGCCATCGAGCGCGGCACCACGACCAAAGAGCGCATGCGTCGCAACTTTGGTATGGCACATCCCGAGGGCTACCGCAAAGCGCGTCGCCTGATGCGCCAGGCCGAAAAGTTTGGTCGACCGGTTCTGTGCCTGGTCGATACTTCGGGCGCGTTTTGCGGCATCGGTGCCGAGGAACGCGGCCAGGGTGAGGCGATTGCCCAGAACCTCATGGAGATGAGCGGCCTTAAGACGCCGATTGTCTCGGTGGTGACAGGCGAGGGCGGCTCTGGTGGCGCGCTGGCGCTATCCGTGGCCGACCGCATCCTGATGCTCTCGAGCTCGGCCTATTCGGTCGTGAGCCCCGAGGCCTGTGCGTCGATCCTGTGGAAGGATACCGAGCGCGCGAATGAGGCCGCCGAGGCGCTTAAGCTCACGGCCCCCGATCTGCTGGCGCTCGGCATCATTGACGGCATTGTTGACGATAAGGGCCTGTCGCATGAGGAGATCGCCGGTGCCGTCATGTCCGCGGCATTTGATGCCTTCGATACACTTGGGCGGCTCGACGAGGCGACCCTCACAAACCTCCGCTACGAAAAGTACCGCGCAATCGGTCAGTACCGCACGATGTGACAAAGGGACAGCCCGCATGTCATATTGGGAAAGGCGTTCCATGCTACAAGTTTCTAACACCTCGTTTACAACGTCGGTTTCATCAAACGCCATGGCCGTGGTCGATTATCTGTCCAAAAGCATGATGTCGGCGCTGCCGTTTATTGTCTGCGCGGCGTTGTTCCGCACCGTCGCCGTCATTATGGGCGAAGGCATGCTGGGCCTGTGGTCTGCCGATTCCGAAATCTATCGCCTGTTCTACAGTTGGCTCTATAACGCCGGCTACTACTTTTTGCCCATCTATCTTGGTTGGGCGGCCGCCCGCCAGCTCGGTTGCTCGGAGCAGCTGGGCATGATGCTGGGCGGCGTATTGATTGCGCCCGATCTGCTCAAGCTCGTCGATGCCGCATCGACGACGGGGGCATCGATGACTTCCGTGTATGGCCTGCTTCCCGCGCCGGTCAACGATTACACGACGACTGTTATTCCAGTTCTCCTTTCGGTGCCTGTGCTATGGCGAGTGGAGTGTTTCTTTAAGCGCGTTATCCCTAGGGCCGTGGCGTTTTCGTTTGTTCCGTTTGCGACCATGCTTGTCATGGTTCCGGTTTCGCTGTGTATTACGGCACCGGCGGGCAGCTATCTGGGCATGCTGTTGGGCCAGCTTATGTTTATGCTTGGCAATTCCGGTGGCATCGTGTCGCTGCTCACGCTCATGGGGCTTGCTGCGGGCTGGGAGTTCCTAAAGATCGCCGGCGTCAGCAACGTTGTCCTATCGCTCGCCTATGCGCAGTTTATGAGTGTGGGAACGGATTCGTGCATCCTGATCGCCGCGACGATGGCAACGTTCGCCGTTTGGGGCATGCCCTTTGGCGCGTCGCTTCGCGTTGCGGATAAGGACGAGAAGGCGCTCATGCTGGGCTATTCAATCTCGGGTGTTCTTGGCGGCGTAAGCGAGCCGGCGCTGTACGGTTGCGGCTTTAAATATGGCAGGTGCCTGACGTGCATGGCCATTGGCGGCGCCGTCGGAGGCCTTGTTGCGGCCGTGGGCCACGTTACGGCCTATACCATCGGCATGACGAATGTCCTTATGGTCATTGGCTTTGCCACGGGCGGCATCTCGAACCTGCTGTGGTGCTGCGCTGCCGGCGGTGTGGCATTTGCGGTGTCTGCGGCGCTGAGCTACTGCTTTGGCGTGGTGCCGGCGAAGGGGCAGGTGGCAGAAGACGAAGCCGATTTGTCCGAAACAGTGGCGAGCGCTGCTGAAGCAAGCGCATAAACCTGTGCGACAAAAGAACGATTCCTTTGTCATGCCCCAAGGTCGTGGCCCGTGTGGGTTGCGGCCTCTTTGTATCTGGGGGACAAAGTGGCTACACTACAATCCGTTTGAGCAATAGATATATATAAGTAGAACCGTGGGGGCGGATGTAGATGGTCGAGTGGATTGTTAAGCGTGCGCAGGGCGACCGTGCGCGCGTGGGCACGTTGACGGGCGTGGTGTGTATTCTCGCCAATGTGGCACTATGCGCTGCGAAGGGCGTAATTGGCGTGCTGTCGGGATCGGTTTCGATCGTGGCGGATGCCATGAACAACCTGTCCGATGCAAGCTCAAACATTGTGAGCGTGCTGGGCTTTAAACTTGCGAGCAAGCCGGCCGACCCCGAGCATCCTTACGGCCACGGTCGCTACGAGTATCTCTCGGGTCTGGTCGTGGCGGCGCTCGTGCTGCTGATTGGCATCGAACTGGTGAAGTCCTCGGTTGAGCGTATCGTCAACCCGGAGCCTGTCGAGTTCTCGCTTGCCCTGGTGGCAGTTCTGGCGCTTTCGATGGTTGTAAAACTCTGGATGGCGGCCCTCAACCAAAAGCTCGGCGATCGCATTGAGTCCGAGACGCTGCATGCGACCGCGCAGGATTCCAAGAACGATGTCCTTGCCACAGGCGCCGTGTTAGCGTGCGCAATTGTTTCGCAGGTGACGCACATCAATCTTGACGCATGGGTCGGCCTTGCCGTTGGCGCCTATATTGGCTGGAGCGGCTTTGAACTTATTCAAGATACGGTAAGCCCGCTTTTGGGTCAGTCGCCCGATCCTAAGCTGGTCAAGCACATTCGAGACAAGATCATGAGCTATCCTGGCGTTTTGGGTGTTCACGATTTGATGGTTCACGACTACGGCCCGGGCAGGAAGTTTGCAAGTGCGCATGCCGAGATGGCGGCCGAGGCCAGCCCGCTGGAAAGTCACGACACGCTCGATAACATCGAGCAGTCGTTTAGGGACGAGGACGGCATGATCGTCACGCTCCATTACGATCCCATCGTGACCGACGATCCAAAGGTGGCGAGCATGCGCCTGCGTATCAACGCAATGGCTCAGGAGATCGATAGCCGCCTCTCGATTCATGACCTACGCTGTGTGCCGGGCCCTACGCACACCAACGTGATCTTTGACTGCGTACGGCCCTCGGATTTGGACATGGATGCCGATGAGCTCAAACATGCGTTGGCCCAGAGGGTCGAATCGGAATACCCCAAGTCGATTGCCAAGATCACGATCGACGAAGACTACGTAGGGCATACCCACGAGTAGGGCTGTGCCGGCAAAGCAAGTTATACAGAAGGGGAGAATATGAAGAGGCTGTATCTGCTCCGCCACGGCCAGACGGAATTCAACGTCAAAAAGCTCGTCCAGGGCCGCTGCGATTCACCGTTGACCGACCTGGGCCGTCAGCAGGCACGGGTGGCAGCCGCATGGCTCAAAGCCCACAACGTCGTTCCCGACAAGGTGGTCTCTTCGCCCTTAGGTCGAGCCATGGATACTGCTCAACTCGTCGCATGCGAACTCCTCGGCCCGGACGCAGCAGTCGAGCCCTGTGAAGGCATTATCGAGCGCAGCTACGGCACCTTCGAAGAAGGCCCCCATGACGCCCTGCCCACCGACGTCTGGGATCCAGGCGAGGACTTAATCCCATTCGGAGGAGAAGGAAGCCAGGCACTGCAAGAGCGCATGGTAGACACCCTCACCAATATCATGGGCTCCGAGGGCATCGAAACCCTCCTAGCAGTAAGCCACGGCAGCGCCAGCCGCCAATTCATCAAGGCTGCAGCCCCAGAGGGCTTCGAGCTCCCAACAAAACTCCCCAACTGCGCCATCATGATCTTCGATTTCGATGAGCAAAAGCCACAAGCAGAAGGCGAACCTCATCAATGTAAGTTCACCCTCCAGCAAATAGTGGACCCCCAACAAAGTCATTAGCCTGAGCGAACAAGGTTTAGCAGACATCAACGTGGCGTTCCCAGTGTGCGGCGGAGGGGGCGGGCCTGAGGCATATTAAGGTTGTCGCGAGTTCCGCACGAACAGGAGAGCACTTAATGTGCTCTCCGTCGTGAGCAGGACTGTAGAGCAGCAAACTTAATATATTTCGCCGCCCCTCTGCCAAGCCCAGGCGACTCCACGCACTTTACCTGCGTAAACAATGTGAGTGAAATATGAATCTCGATGGATACGCCCGCAGCCGTGTATACTAAACAGCTGTGTGAAACCAGGGGAGTATTCTGGCTGGACAAAATGCCTGCTTAATAGGGTTGTCAGGTAGTCCGGACGCAATACAAGGCTGGGGAGCACGTCGTGTAAGTGGTGGTCCTCTAGGGGCGTACGCTCGGTGGTGTACGCATTGTCCCAAGACCACGCGAGAGTTGGGATCATATCTTGATCAGCATGATTCTCGGCCGCAAGATTGGCATGACCCAGGTTTGGGACGAGGACGACAACGTCGTTCCCGTCACGGTCATCCAGGCTGGCCCCTGCGCTGTCTCGCAGGTTAAAACTCAGGCAACCGACGGCTATGACGCCGTCCAGATCGGTTTCGGCGACATCAAGGCCAAGAACGTGAACAAGCCCATGGCTGGTCACTTTGCCAAGGCTGGCGTCGAGCCTGTCCGTTTCCTTCGTGAGGTCCGCGTCGAGAACGGCGAGGAGCACAAGGTCGGCGAGGTCGTCACCGTCGCTGATTTCGCTGATGTCGAGAAGGTCGACGTCATCGGTACCTCCAAGGGTAAGGGCTTCCAGGGTCGCATCAAGCGCTGGGGTCAGCGCCGCGGTCCTATGACGCATGGTTCTCACTTCCAGCGTCACCCCGGTTCTATCGGTCAGTGCGCCTATCCTGCGCGCGTCCTCAAGGGCGTCAAGATGGCCGGTCACATGGGTAACGAGCGCGTTACCGTCAAGAACCTTTCCGTTGTCCGCATCGATGCCGAGCAGAACCTCATCTTGGTCAAGGGCGCTGTCCCGGGTGCCAAGAATGGTCTCGTCGCCATCCGTATGGCCTAAGGGCCCAGCCCATTTAGCCCAGCGTCATACCAAGGAGAACACTTAAATGGCAAAGTTTGAAGTAAAGAACAGCGAGGGCAAGAAGGTCGCCGAGGCCGAGCTCGCCGCTGAGGTGTACGGCATCGAGCCGAACATCCACGTTATGCACCACATCGTCAAGTGCCAGATGGCCTCTTGGCGTCAGGGCACCCAGTCTGCTAAGGGTCGCTCTGAGGTTTCCGGTGGCGGCAAGAAGCCTTGGCGTCAGAAGGGCACCGGCCGTGCCCGCCAGGGTTCCATCCGTGCTGCCCAGTGGCGTCACGGTGGCGTTGTCTTCGCCCCCAAGCCCCGTTCCTACGCTAAGCGTATGAACAACAAGGAGGTCAAGCTGGCTATGCGCTCTGCGCTGTCCGCCAAGCTGGCCGATGGCGAGCTCGTGCTCGTCGACGACTACGGCTTCGAGAAGCCTTCCACCAAGGCTGCCGTCGCCATGCTCAAGGCTCTCGGCCTTGAGGGCAAGCGTCTGACCATCATCGTTCGCGATGAGGACGTCAACGCCTACCTGTCGTTCCGCAACATTCCCAAGACGTTCATCATCACCGCCGATGAGGCCAACACCTACGACCTCGTCAACAACAACGCTGTGCTGATGCCCGCCGACATCGCCGCTCACTTCGGGGAGGTGCTTGCATAAATGACCGCCCACGAGATCATCATCCGTCCGATCGTGTCCGAGCGTTCCTTCTCCGGCATGGAGCAGAACAAGTACACGTTCGAGGTCGCCAAAGATGCTAACAAGTATCAGATCAAGGACGCTGTCGAGGAGATCTTCGGCGTCAAGGTCGTTCGCGTGAACACCCTGACGGTTAAGCCTAAGACCAAGCGCGTGCGCTATGTCGCTGGCAAGACCCGTTCTTGGAAGAAGGCCATCGTCACGCTGGCCGAGGGCGACACCATCGAGGTCTTTGGCAACCAGGCCTAAGACTCGCTGCTGTTGAGTGAGCTCATGCCTCCCAAATAGGGGAGGCGAGAGCTCAAGGTTTTGGGCGTATAAAATGGACACGCCCGGAACCGTGTATACGTCCGGTGTCATCGCACCCGAGGCAGAACCTCGAATCCCTGTCTGCGATGGCTAACGGATTCCTATTGAAAGGGATTGTAATGGCTGTAAAGCACCTTAAGCCGACCTCCGCTGGTAGGCGTTGGCAGACGATCTCCGATTTCTCCGAGATCACCTGCACCAAGCCCGAGAAGTCTCTTCTCGAGCCCCTGCCCAAGAAGGCCGGTCGTAACAACAACGGCCGCATCACCACCCGCCACCAGGGCGGCGGCGTGAAGCGTCGTTACCGCGTGATCGACTTCAAGCGCAACAAGGACGGCGTGCCCGCCAAGGTTGCCACGATCGAGTACGATCCGAACCGTTCCGCTCGCATCGCTCTGCTGCACTACGCTGACGGTGAGAAGCGCTACATCCTGGCCCCTAAGGGCCTCGAGGTCGGTCAGACCGTCATGTCCGGTTCTGACGCCGACATCAAGCCGGGCAACGCTCTGCCCCTCGCCGACATCCCCGTCGGTACGCTCATCCACGCCGTCGAGTTCCAGCCGGGCAAGGGCGCCGCTATCGCCCGTTCCGCCGGTAACTCCTGCCAGCTGATGGGTAAGGAGGGCAAGTACGCCATCGTCCGTATGCCTTCCTCCGAGATGCGCCGCATCCTCGTTACCTGCCGCGCCACCGTCGGTGAGGTCGGCAACGCCGATCACTCCAACATCGTCATCGGCAAGGCCGGCCGTAAGCGTCACATGAACGTGCGCCCGACCGTCCGCGGTACCGTCATGAACCCTGTCGACCACCCGCACGGCGGTGGCGAGGGCAAGAACCACACCTCTGGTCGTCCCTCTGTTACCCCCTGGGGTAAGCCGACGAAGGGCCTTCGTACGCGCAAGAAGAAGAAGGTCTCGAACCAGCACATCATTCGTCGCCGTAAGAAGTAATTTCGGATACCGAGTTTTAGGAGAAAGCACTTATGAGCAGAAGTCTCAAAAAGGGCCCGTTCGTGGAGACTCGCCTTCTCTCGCGTATCACCGCGATGAACGAGGCTGGCAAGAAGGACGTCGTGAAGACCTGGTCCCGCGCGTCCACCATCTTCCCCGAGATGGTTGGTCACACCATCGCCGTCCACGACGGCCGCAAGCATGTGCCCGTGTATGTTACCGAGTCCATGGTTGGTCACAAGCTCGGCGAGTTCGCGCCGACTCGTACGTTCCGTGGCCACAAGGCCAAATAGGGGGTTAACCGTAAATGGCAACTAAGTCTATTGAAACTGAGGCCACCGAGGTTCGCGCCGTCGCTAAGTACGTGCGTGTTTCCCCCAGCAAGGCCCGCCTGGTGGTCGATCTGATCCGCCGCAAGCCTGTCGCTCAGGCCTTCGACATCCTCCACTTCTGCGACCGCGCCGTCGCCGTGGATGTCGAGAAGGTTCTCCGTTCCGCCGTTGCGAACGCCGAGAACAACAACGGTCTGCGTGCCGACAACCTGGTTGTCGCCGCTGCCTATGTTGACGAGGGTCCGACGCTTAAGCGCATCCGTCCCCGCGCCAAGGGTTCCGCTTCTCGCATTCTGAAGCGTACTTCCCACATCACCGTCGTCGTTGCTCCTCGAAAGGAGGCGTAAAGCTGTATGGGTCAGAAAGTCTACCCCACCGGCTTCCGTCTTGGCATCACCGAGAACTGGCGCTCCCGCTGGTTCGCAGAGAAGGATTACGCTAAGACCCTCGGTAACGATCTCGAGATCCGCAAGTACCTCGAGAAGCGTCTTTCCCGCGCAGCTGTCTCCCGCGTCGAGATCGAGCGCGCTGGCGACAAGGTGAAGGTCATTATCCTCACCGCTCGCCCCGGCGTTGTCATCGGTAAGAAGGGTGCCGAGATCGATACCCTCCGCACCGAGCTCGAGAAGGTCGCTGGCGTCTCCAAGGGCCAGCTCTCCGTCGACGTTGTCGAGATCAAGCGCCCCGAGCTCGACGCCAACCTCGTTGCTCAGTCTATCGCCGAGCAGCTCGAGGGCCGCGTTGCCTTCCGTCGCGCTATGCGCAAGGCTGTCCAGTCCGCCCGCAAGGCCGGCGCTAAGGGCATCCGTATCCAGTGCTCCGGTCGTCTCGGCGGTGCCGAGATGGGCCGTCGTGAGTGGTACCGCGAGGGTCGCGTGCCTCTGCACACCCTCCGTGCCAAGATCGACTACGGCACGGCTGTCGCCAGCACCACCATGGGCGCTTGCGGCGTGAAGGTCTGGATCTACCTGGGCGAGAAGCTCCCGGGCCAGCCTGTTCCCAACCCTGCACTCGAGGGCTCTTCCCGTCCTCGTCGTCGTAACTCCGAGAGGAGGGGTCAGTAGTGCTTGCCCCTAAGCGTATTCTTCACCGCAAGGTGCAGCGTGGCTCCATGAAGGGCCAGGCCAAGGGTAATACCGAGCTGCATTTCGGCGAGTTTGGTATCCAGGCTCTCGAGGCCCATTGGATCACCAACCGTCAGATCGAGGCTGCTCGTATTGCCATGACCCGCTACATGAAGCGTGGCGGTCGTGTCTACATCACGATCTTCCCCGATAAGCCCATCACCAAAAAGCCTGCCGAGACTCGCATGGGTTCTGGTAAGGGTAACCCTGAGGAGTGGGTGGCCGTCGTCAAGCCCGGCCGCATCATGTTCGAGGTCAAGGGCGTGCCCGAGGAGGTCGCTCGCGAGGCTCTGCGTCTTGCACAGCACAAGCTTCCCATCAAGACCAAGATTGTTGCTGCCAAGAACGCTGAGCAGCGCATCGAGAAGGAGATGGCTGAGGAGGCCGCTCTCGAGGCCAAGTGGGCTGCTGAGGACGCCGCCGCCGCCAAGGAGGAGAACTAATGAAGCCCGCAGAGATTCGTGAGCTCTCGGACGCTCAGCTCGTTGAGAAGCTGAAGGAAATGCGCGCCGAGCTCTTTAACCTTCGTTTCCAGATGGCCACCAGCCAGCTGGACAACACCGCTCGCGTCAACACCGTGAAGAAGGACATCGCTCGCGTCCTCACGGAGCAGCGCGCCCGCGAGATCGCAGCGGAGAAGTCCGCTGTCGCCGAGTAGGACCTAAGGAGAGAACATGACTGATTCGCGTAACTCGCGTAAGGTCCGTACGGGTGTCGTTACCTCCGTCTCCGGTGCCAAGACCATTGTTGTCACCATCACCGAGCGCAAGCGTCACCCCAAGTACGGCAAGATGATGACCAGCTCCAAGAAGCTGCACGCTCACGACGAGGAGTGCACGGCTGGCGTGGGCGATACCGTCCGCGTTATGGAGACCCGTCCTATGTCCAAGATGAAGCGTTGGCGCCTCATCGAGGTCGTCGAGCGCGCTAAATAAGCAGTCGCTCTTACGACTTGTACGTTTCCGAAGATGTGCGTATGCCTGGCTTGCATACCACGAGCCGCATAAAGGCTGCGCACCTCTCTTCGGTTCTTAGTTCGGAGGAACATCTACCATGATTCAGATGCAAACCATGCTGAACGTCGCCGACAACTCCGGCGCTCGCAAGATTCGCTGCATCAAGGTGCTTGGCGGTTCCAAGCGTCGTTATGCAGGCATCGGCGATGTGTTCATCGGTGCTGTCCAGGAGGCTACCCCTGGCGCCAACGTCAAGAAGAAGGACGTTGTCCGTTGCGTCGTCGTTCGCACCGTTAAGGAGATCCGCCGCAAGGATGGCTCCTACATTCGCTTTGATGAGAACGCCTGCGTTGTCATCAACAACGATGGTTCGCCCGTCGGCACCCGTATCTTCGGGCCCGTCGCTCGCGAGCTTCGTGACAAGAAGTACATGAAGATCGTCTCGCTCGCTCCCGAGACCCTGTAGTTAGGGGAGATATATGTATATCAAGAAGGGCGATAAGGTCCAGGTTCTCTCTGGTAAGGATCGCGGCAAGCAGGGCGTTGTCCTGCGTGCTCTCCCCGCCGAGAACAAGGTCGTTGTCGAGGGCGTTTCGGTCGTCAAGAAGGCCGTCAAGCCCAACGCTGCCAACCAGCAGGGCGGCATCGTTTCGCAGGAGGCTCCCATCGACGCCTCCAACGTCAATCTCGTTTGCCCCGAGTGCGGTAAGGTCACCCGCGTCGGTCACGAGAAGGACGGCAAGAACAAGTTGCGCGTCTGCAAGAAGTGCGGCCACAAGTTCTAAGCTGCCCGCAACATCAAGTTGCTAGCAAAGGCCCGGATGCCCCACGGCACCCGGGCCTTTTTCTATCCCTACTCATTGGGGATACTCATTGGGGACAGACTTACATGAGTGATTGTGCTCATTGGGGACAGACTTAAATGAGTAGTCCCGGCAGTTGGGGACAGTCCCCATGTGTCGGCAGTTTGGGACGGTCCATTGATGCCTGATGCCCCTAGAGGGGAAGAGTAAGACAGCCTGCTCTGCCTTTTTGGGCTTTGGTGTTCCGCTTCTTTATCCTTTACAAGGATCCTCGCATGCGCATTATCGCGCATAGCATTGCGTGTTAATGCGTATGACCGCGTAAAAATGTGCAAAATATGGCTAAATAATGACCGATAAACAAATAAACAAGCAAATACAAGCAAATACGCGCGCATTTGTGCGAATATAAGGCTGTTGGAAATGAAGAACTTCCGATGACTCAGGAGGCACATATGGCAGATTCCAAGCAGGCTCCACTCGACTCCGCGGCAGCCGCAAAAGCAGCGTTCGCTTCGGTCCAGGATAAGCCGTTCCCTAACGACATCTTTACGGCTCCCGAGCTTCGCTGGGCTGTGATCGGTTGTGGCGTTATCGCCAACCAAATGGCCCAGTCCCTCGCGCTGGCCGGCCGCAAGCTTGCGGGCGTCGCCAACCGCACGCTGTCCAAGGCCCAGGCTTTTGCTGAGCAGTATGGCATCGAGAAGGTCTATGAAACGGCCGAGGACCTCTATGCCGACCCTAACATCGACGCGATCTATATCACCACTCCGCATAACACGCATATCACCTACCTGCGCGCCGCCCTGTCAGCTGGCAAGCACGTGCTCTGCGAAAAGGCCATTACCCTCAACTCCGCCGAGCTCGACGAGGCACGTGCCATTGCCGACGAGCATAACGTGGTCCTTATGGACGCTACAACGGTGCTCCACATGCCCTTATATCAAGAGCTGCGCCGCCGCATGGATGCCGCTGAGTTTGGCCGCATGAACCTCGCTCAGCTCAACTTTGGCAGCTACAAGGAGTACGGCGATCTGACCAACCGTTTCTACAATCGCAACCTTGCTGGCGGTGCCATGCTCGACATTGGCGTCTATGCTCTGTCCGTTATGCGCCTCTTTATGGCAAGCCAGCCCGCTGAGGTCGTTTCGCTGGGCAACACCTGTGAGACCGGCGTTGACGTTGCGGGCGGCATCGTCTGCCGTAATGCCGAGCAGCAGCTGGGTGTTGTGAGTCTTACGCTTCACTCCAAGCAGCCCAAGCGCTCGGTCATCAGCTTTGACAAGTGCTATATCGAGGTCAACGAGTATCCGCGTGCCGATCACGCGACCATTGTGTGGACTGCGGACGGCCACCGCGAGGAGGTCCACGCCGGCACCGAGGCTTATGCCCTGTGCTACGAGATGGCCGACCTCGAGAAGGCGGTTGCCGGCGACGACTCCAAGCGCGAGCTGCTGGATTATGCTTATGATGTTATGGAGCTTATGACCAAGCTCCGCGCCGACTGGGGAGTCGTGTACCCCGAGGAGGAGTAGGCGATGCTTGCGGAAGATAGGCTCAACGCGATTGTGTCGATGGTGCAGCAGGCTGGCTCGGTTACTGTGCCAGAGCTTGCCGATACCCTGGGCGTGACGGCGTCTACCATTCGGCGCGACCTGCAGACGCTCGATCGAGCGCACCGCATCGCCAAGGTCCACGGCGGAGCGACGAGTCTTGAACGCGCGCACGTGACGCGCGACCTAACGCTCAATGAGCGCAGCGACCTCCATAACGACGACAAGGAGCGTATCTGCGCCCGTGCGGCGGCGCTTCTGGAGCCCGAGAGCTTTGTATACATCGACTCGGGCTCGACGACGCTCAAGCTCATCGAGCATCTTCCACACCTTGAAGGTGTCACCTACGTGACCGACTCCGTGCTCCATGCTCAGCATCTCGCCCTGCGCGGCATGCGCACTGTGGTGTTGGGTGGCGAGCTCAAGCCCGAGACCGAGGCGCTCGTTGGCCCCGATGCCTTGGCAACCCTAGACCACTACAACTTCAACTGTGGCTTTTGGGGTTCTAACGGCATTGCTGCCGAGCAGGGCTTCACGGCGCCAGATATCGAGGAGGCGCAAGTAAAGCGCATCTCGATGCGCCATACGGCCAAGCGCTTCGTAATCTCGGACGCCAGCAAATTTGGCATGGTGGCGCCCGTCAAGTTTGCGGACTTCCGCGACGCAACGATTATTACCGCAGGCGAGGTCCCCGCCAAGTACCGGGCAATGGACAACGTCATCGCGGTCTAGCAAGCAGAGGCAGGTTAAGGCCAAAACCACCGCAAAGGTGCCTGTCCCCATTGTGGTGGTTAGTAACGAAAACCGAGTAGTTTTCCCAATAGAAAAGCGGCAACGTCCATCACGGGCGTTGCCGATTTCGTTGTCTGCCGGCTTGTCTAAGTCTGTAACAACTGGACCGTTAAAAGTAGGCTAGGTGTTACAGATTGAGATACTTCCGAACCGCGCCGTCCCTTTGTCTCAATCTGTAACATCTGGGACGGATTTTGCCGAGTTACTGTTACAGATTGAGATTTTCCCTTGAGGGGGATTCGAGTGTCTCGATCTGTAACAGATAGACCGGAAAATGGGTTCTAACTGTTACAGATCGAGACGTTTTGGGACCGCGGCTAAGCCATTGCGTCAAAACCACCGCAAAGGTGCCTGTCCCCATTGTGGTGGTTTAAGGCTCCCAGGGGCAGGGGGCTTCGATGTGGATGTGCTCGCCGGTAACGGGATGCGTAAAGGACACGCTGTGGGCGTGGAGCATCAATCCACAGGGGCGAGCAGTGCCGTACAGGTCGTCGCCGACCAGGGGGTGATGCTCGCTGGCCAGGTGGACGCGAATCTGATGCTTGCGGCCGGTGAGCAGCTCGACATCGATATACGAACGCGTGGGCAGACCTCGGCGGCTCTTAAGGCGCTTGAGCACCTTCACGCGCGTCTGCGACGGCTTGCCGCTGGCGCCGACGCGCATCTTGCGGCTGTCGTGGCGGTCGCGGGCGATGGGCTTGTCGATGAGCTTCTCGTTCCAGTCGATCTTGCCCTCGGCCAGCGCCAGATAGTGCTTTTCGAAGGCGTGGTCGTTCACCATCTGGTCAAAGGCGGGCTGCGTCTGCTTGTCGAGCGAGAACAGCACCACGCCGGTGGTGTTGCGGTCCAGGCGGTTGAGCGGCTGCATGTCGGTCGCGGCAAAGCCGTCGCCCATCGCCAGCAAAAGGTCGCTGGCGTAGTCGGTAAGTGTGCGCTCACCGGTGCCGTCGCCGTGGACGATCATGCCGGCGGGCTTATCGATGGCCATGAGCCAGGCGTCGCAGTAGAGGACTTGAGGTTCTTCGTTCACGTGTAAGCCTTTCGGTTAGCTAATTCCCACAAACATGCAGCCCGAGGTGGCGCCGCGCAGGCGGGCAGCGGGCTTGCGACCTGCCTGAGCTGCCTCAATGGCGCGGCGGACACGAGCAACGGCACGGCCAATCTCATCGGCTTCGAGCAGGGTTCCGTCAACCATAAGACGGCGCACGCCGGCATCGAGCAGCTGTGGAACCTGCGGCGTGAGGTCGATAGGGTAGGCATCGTACAGGCGTGAGCGGCCGTGGATGTCGGTACGCACGGGCATGACCTTGCCGTCGATATTCTTGAGCGACAGCTTGCGGACGCGCAGGCGGCAGCTGGCACAATCGTGGATACAACCGTTGGCCACCTGCAGGATGCAGTGCTCACTCGTCATAACGCGCGGGCGGCCGAACACAGTGATGCCCAGGGCTGCGGGCGCGGCGGTGCCAAGCGAGACGATCTCGTCGAGCGTGATCTCGGGCGAGAGCCAAA
>JAXKHW010000268.1:0-4839 GCA_036549635.1 Collinsella sp.
GGCGTATTGAGTCCACGCGTCGCCGCATTAACTTTGACCTGGGCAAAAAGTCCGAGCGTCTGCACCTGCTGCACGGCCTTGAGGCGATCCTGCTCGACATCGACAAGGCCATCGCCATCATCCGCGGCACCAAGCTCGAGGCCGAGGTCGTGCCAAACCTTATGAAGGGTTTCGACATCGATGAGACCCAGGCCGAGTTTGTTGCCGAACTTAAGCTCCGCAACATCAACGAGGAGTACATCCTCAACCGCACCAAGGACATCGCCAAGCTCGAGGGTGAGATTGCCGAGCTGGAGGAGATTCTCTCGAGCGAAGACAACATCAAGAAGGTCATCAGCGACGAGCTGGCCGCGGTCAACAAGAAGTACGTGATGCCGCGCCGCACGGGCAGGATTGAGCCCCACGAGGTCATCGAGGTGAGCCTGGAGCCCGAGGTCGAGGAGTATCCGGTCACCATCATGCTCTCGCGCGATGGCTACCTCAAAAAGATGACCGACCGAGTGCTCAAGAAGGCAACCACGCTCAAGTACAAGGACGGCGACAAACCCTTTATCGAGTTTCCGTCCTCCAACACCCACGAGCTGCTGGTCTTTACCAACAAGAGCCAGGTGTACAAGTGCAAGGTTGCGGCATTTGAGGACACCAAGTCGGCCCAGCTGGGCTCGTACCTGCCGACCGATCTTGAGATGGAACCCGACGAGAGTCTCATCTGGGTCATCGACCCCGATGACTACAAGGCCGACGTGCTGTTCGTCTTTGAGAACGGCCGTGTGGTGCGCGTCGCACTTTCTGGATATGTCACCAAGACCAACCGCAAGCGCCTGAAGAACGCCATCTATGGCGGCAGCAAGCTGCTGTATGCCCAGGTGCTCAAGGAAGATCGCGACATCGCGCTGGTCTCGAGCGACTACCGTCTGATGAACTTCAACACGTCGCTGCTCAAAACCAAGACGACCACCAACACGCAGGGCATCCAGGCCTTTACCGCCAAGAAGGGCCGCTCGGTCACCACCGTCGGCACGACCGAAGAAATCCTTGGCGCCGGCGTCTCGGCCGAGAAGTTTACCGCGCAGAGCCTCCCCTCTGCCGGTGCCCTCATGAAAGAAAACGACATGCCGAGCTTGTTTGACTAGGTACCACGGCAACGAGATCGTTAGATACTTCGCAAAGCGACGAGGCCCGGAACGCAACGGCATTGCGCCCGGGGCTCGTCGTTTTTCTTCTCAACTATTTTTTAACGCAGATAAATTGATTTCTGCTTATTTTTCTGCGTAAAAAAATGTCAGCGTCACTGCTACGATGCCCTTTGGCCAGTCGTTAGCAAAACTTGCAAAAGTTAGCAAAACTTGCAAAAATTAGCAAAACTTGCAAAAATTAGCAAAACATGCAAAGGAGCTACCATGGAGTACAGCAAGAACCCCTTTACCCCGACGTTCGGAAGCGTCCCTCCCTTTCTAGCGGGTCGCGAGCATATCCTGCGTGACATCAACCGTGGCTTTATCAACGGCCCGGGAGATCCCAACCTGTCGACCATTTTTACTGGCGCAAGGGGAACGGGCAAGACGGCGCTTCTCTCGCTCCTTTCAGAAACGGCGCTTGAACACGACTGGATCGCAGCAAATGTCTCCGCCATGCCAGGCATGCTCGAAGATATTATCGAGCGAACCAAAGAAGCCGCAGATAGCTACCTCTCACAGCCTCACGCGCGCATAAACGGTGTTCAAATTGGCCCAGTGGGCATCGATTGGACATATGCTCAAGAGGCTCAGGGCAACTGGCGCACGCGCATGAATGGCATCTTTAAGCAACTCGAAAAACATGACATCGGACTTCTCATCACCATCGATGAAGTCACCGTCGATCTCGAAGAAATGCTTCAATTTGCCTCTGTTTACCAGCACTTTGTACGCGAAGGTAAAAAAGTTGCCCTACTCATGGCAGGACTGCCCTACAAAGTATCGGCGTTGCTGCGTAACGATTCCGTCTCGTTTCTCAGGCGTTCCCAATATCATCAGTTGGGACGAATCACTGACGTTGAAATTGCAAACGCATTCCGCAAAACCGTTGAGGCCGGAGGCCGCTCAATCACGCCAGAAGCGCTCGAGGATGCCGTGAAGGCCGTCGACGGATTTCCCTATATGATGCAGCTCGTCGGATATCGCACATGGGATGTTTCGGAGAACTCGCCCAAAATCAGTGCACCTGATGTACAGCAGGGTTCTCTGCTTGCCCGCATGGAGCTGCGCGATCGAATTCTCGAAACGACCTATCGGGAGCTTTCCGATAAAGACATTGAGTTTTTGCTCGCGATGCTGCCCGATTCTGGCCCCAGCAGGACCTCGGAGATAGCCAAACGCATGGGCGTCGCCAGCAACTACGCAAGCCAATACAAACGCCGCCTCCTCGAGGACGGCGTTATCGGGGAACGTGGGCGTGGTCTCGTTGGCTTTGACATCCCCGCATTCAGGGAGTTCCTGAGCGAGAAAGTCTCCTAGCACGCGGAGATTGTCCATAAGGACATCAACGCATGGCAATCAGCAATCCTCTTGGTAAGGGAAGTAGGCTTTCCGCCAACGCTGATTGCCATGCGTTCTTCTTGTCCTTAGGCGAGTTTGCGAGCGAGCTCTCGCACCTCTTCCAACTTGGGCGACGATGCCATGCTGTCGCGCTCGGTCATACCGCTGATGGTGACAATGCCCTGGTCCTCCCACTTGCAGTACGCGCATGTGGCCCTGTACATAGCAATCGCCGCATCATAGACGCCCTCGCTGTGGCTATCGAGCAAAAGGGCCGTCTTGGTGAACGGGAAGCCCGTAGCACCGAAGGCGTACAGGCGGTCGATGGCGGCCTTCTCCTGCGCAGTGATATCAAACCAGTAGATAGGCGAAGCGAAGACAACCATATCGGCGTCTTTCAGTGACTCGATCACGTCGGCCATGTCGTCCTTCTGCACACAGGTGCCCTCGTGGGCGAAGCAATACTGACACCCCAGGCAACCAGCGATCTTCTTGCTGGCAACGCGAACGACCTCGACCGTATTGCCGCCCTCACGCGCGGTCTCGGCAAACGCCTCGACCATGGTGTCGGTATTGGCGCCCTTGCGCGGGCTACCGCTCAACACAACGATATTCATAAGAATCTCCCTCCTTCATGCCGCAGGCGCGCGGCATATTTTTTGTTTTAACCAAAACGGATGGAGCTATTCAATCGCCTCGTTTCAGCTACTCCCACTCTTTAGAAGAATCGTTGCTGGAGACTTGGCATTGAATCAAGGCACGCCTTATTTCAAATAGTCCTCAAAGAACGCTTTCAGCTTTCCAAACGGAATGACGTCCATCTGATCGTAAAGGTCGGTGTGGCTGGCACCAGGGATAATAAGCAGCTCCTTGTTGTCCCCGGTCAGTTTGCTGTACGCGGTTTCGCTGAAATAGCGGGAGTGCGCCTTCTCGCCATGCACCAGCAACACAGCAGAGCGGATTTCGCTGCTATATTGCAAAATCGGCATATTCAAAAACGACAGCGAGGACGTCACATTCCAGCCGCCTTTGGAGCCCAGGCTGCGGGGATGGTAGCCTCGCGGAGTCTTGTAGTAGTCGTAATAGTCCGCCACAAACTACGGCGCGTCATCGGGCAGCTGATCGACCACGCCGCCCGCCAGCGCGTAGCTGTCATTTTTATAGTCCTCGGTGCGCTGCGCGTTCAGCGCTTTACGCTTCTCAAAGCGCGCCTGCTCGGAATCCTCGGCGTCAAAGTAGCCGTTTGCGGTCACGCGGGTCATATCGTACATGGTCATAGCCGCGGTGGCCTTGATGCGCGTGTCGATGGCTGCGGCATTGATTGCCATGCCGCCCCAACCGCAGATGCCGATGATACCGATGCGCTCCAGGTCAACGCTATTCTGCACAGAGAGGAAATCCACCGCTGCGCAGAAATCCTCGGTGTTGATGTCCGGCGATGCCACATAGCGGGGTGCACCGTCGCTCTCGCCGGTATAGGACGGGTCGAAGGCAATCGCGAAAAAGCCCAGCTCCGCCATTTTCTGCGCATAAAGGCCGGACGTTTGCTCCTTCACCGCGCCAAACGGACCGCTGACGGCGATGGCAGGCAGTTTGCCTTTCACGTTCTTTGGCACGTAGACGTCGACCACCAACGTGATGCTGTATCGGTTGTTGAAAGTCGCCTTGCTGCACTCAACCTTGTCACTTTTGGGGAACACCTTGTCCCATTCCTACGCTAGATTCAACTGTTCCATCTTCATGCCTCCTTGTTAGTCGCTGTAAGGTATTCCTCGTCGTCCACAGGCTCCAACCACTCGTTGGAGGTCTCCTCGCCCGGAACCTCCACCGCGAGATGGGAGAACCAGCTGTCGGGCGCCGCACCGTGCCAGTGCTTTACGCCCGCAGGAATATTTACTACATCGCCAGGGCACAGCTCCTGTGCCGGTTTGCCCCATTCCTGGTAAAGCCCTCGACCAGCCACGCAGACGAGGATCTGTCCGCCGCCGCTTTTGGCGTGATGGATGTGCCAGTTGTTGCGGCAGTCGGGTTCGAACGTCACGTTGTAGACGCCGACCTGCTTGGTGGAAAGGGGCGCGAGGTAGCTTTGCCCGATAAAGTACTTCGCAAATGCGTCGTTGGGGGCGCCGATAGGAAAGGCCATCTCGTTTTGGTGCTCAGCTCTTGCGTCGGCGGCGTCGCCATCCGCCCAGACCTCCTTCGCCATGCGAAAGGCCGCCCACGCCTTGGGCCATCCCGCGTAAAACGCCGCATGCGTAAGGATTTCCGCTATCTCAGCCCTGGTCACCCCGTTGCTCTTTGCGGACATCAGATGATATTGGAA
>JAXKHW010000269.1:0-3844 GCA_036549635.1 Collinsella sp.
CGGGGTATCAGACATAGTGACTCCTTATGCTCAATGTGCTGACGACTGTTACTCTAGCACGGTCGGGTCGTTGGCTTGTGGCGCCGTTGCGCTACACTAGGTGTACGGTTTAGGAAGGACGCGTGCCCATGGATACCACTGATGCTTCCCGTGAGCTGCATCTCACAGTTGCAAATGAAGATTATCTCGAGTGCATTGTTCGCATCGAGGAAGAGAGCGGCTCTAGCGAAGGCATCCGCTCTGTCGATATCGCCCAGCACCTCGATGTCTCAAAGGCGTCGGTTAATAAGGCCATCAGTGCGCTCAAGGAGCGTGGTTTGGCCGAGCAATCTCACTACGGCAAGGTTCTGCTTACCGAGAAAGGCCGTGAGCTGGGGCGAGCGGTGTGGTATCGCCATCGACTGCTAAATGCCTTCCTGACTCAGGAGCTCGGCGTCGATGCCGAGCGCGCTGATGCTGAGGCCTGCATGATGGAGCATGCAGTATCTGAGGATACGATGACACGGTGGCTGCATTATCTCGAGAAGCAGGGTATAAGCATCGGCGAGGAATAATCGGCTCGGCAAGGATTAGACCGATGGATCAAGACCAAAATCAGCTGTATTCAACCGATTCTTATGACCGGGCGGGCGCCGATCGCTTGCTCGGTCTTCTTTCGACAGGCGCCGTGCTCATGCAGGGGCCTGTTGGGACGATGATCGCATCGGAGCTGGGCGCCCAAGATGTTCCCGCTGCCTATTGGAATGTGGCGGAACCTCAGGAGGTTACGCGTATTCATCAGCAATATGCCGATGCGGGCGCTCAGATTTTGCTCACGAATACATTCCAGGCAACAGCGCCGGCGCTCAAGCGCGATCATATCGAGTCGAGCGTCAATCTGGTGTGCGCGGAGGCCGTGGCGGCAGCTCATGCGGCGGGTGGCCAAAATCTTGTAGGTTCGATTGGCCCGTGCGGCATTGAGTGGTTTCACAAGGATGAGCCAGAATATCGTCTTGCACGAGACGCCTATCGTGAGCAAGCGCACGCCTTGCTCGCCGCGGGTGTTCAGGCATGTATGCTCGAGACCTTTACGTCAATTCGTGACCTCGAGCCTGCTGTCGCTGGCGTTGCAGATGTTGCAGATGGCATGCCTATGTTTATCAGCTTTGCTGTCGATGACGAGGGCAATCTGCTGGGTGATGGTCTGAATGTCGAGGCGGCCTGCATTTGGGCCGAGAAGCACGGTGCTACAGCGGTAGGCGTTAACTGCTGTTCTATCGCTGCGGCGACGTTGTGCGTGCCGCGTATGGCAAGCTCTTCGCACGGATATATCATGGTGCGTCCCTACGCGAGTCTTCCGGTGCGCGATGATGAGGGCTGCCTCAGGTGGAGCGAAGATGCCGAGGCCCTCGCCACCGCTTCTGTACAATGGGCGACCGATGGCGCTCGCATCATCGGCACGTGCTGTGGGGCCACGCCTGCATCGACATGTGCTATCGCCGAGGAGCTTGACGCATGTCATCGGCTTGTCGAAGAGTGACTATTCTGGTGACAGATGCATGTGTGGGGCGCGCGGCTTGTGCGGCCCTTATTGAGTAAGAAAGAGTGCAGATGAGCACGATTATTCATTTTGGAACAGGCGGCTGGTACGCACGGCGTGACGGCGACTTTACGGAAGAAAACGTCGTGCGCCTTGCGGATGCGGCGGCGCAGATGTGGTCTCGCACCGATTCGGGTGCCATCGTCTACATAGGATATGACACCCGCGAGGGTGCGGAGCAAGCGGCGCGTCTTGCGGGCATGGTTGTTGCGGGTGCTGGCCTTGTTGCCATGATTTCCGATCGCTACACGCCTACGTCGGCGCTGTCTTGGGCGATTGCAAACGATCCGCGCGCATGCGGCGGCCTGATGATTACGGGTTCCAATCATTCAAGCGATTACCTGGGTGTTAAGGTTCGTATGGCCGATGGCGGCACGGGCACCGCCGATGTGATTGACGCGTTGGAGGAGTCCATTCCTCTTGAGGCTACCGAGGCGCGCGGCCCCCTTATCGAGAAGGATATCGTCTCGCCATATCTCGAAAGTCTTTTTTCAAATATCGATACTCAGGCGATCGCCGAGGCCGGTTTGCAATTGGTGTATGACCCCATGTATGGCTCGGCTCGAGGGTATCTTCCCGCTGTGCTGGGCCCTCTCGGCGTGCAGACGATTGAGATCCACGGTACGGGCGAGCCTGATGCACAGACCTTGCGCCCCGAGCCCATTGAGCCGTGGGTGGACGATTGCGAGCGGATGGTTCTCTCTTCCAAGGCCCATGCCGGTCTCGTCTGCGACGGAGACGGCAGCCGTATTTCTGCCGTTGACGAACGCGGACGCTACATCGATGCCCATCGGGTCTTTACGCTTGTCCTGGGGCATCTGGTTAAGCACCACGGCGCCCATGGGCGTGTTGCCATGGGCCTAACGGGGTCGATTCAGACGCGTCGCATGGCTCGTGAGCTCGGTTTGCCTCTCGCGATAAAGCCCATCGGTTTTAAATACATATATGAGGAGATGGTAAAAGGCGGCGTGATCATCGGTGGCGAGGAAACCGGGGGGATTGGTTTTCCCGAGCGCTTTCCCGGGCGCGATGGTCTGTATGCACATGTTTTGCTGTGCGAGATGATGGCGAAGGAGCATAAAACTCTAGGCCAGCTCATCGACGAGCTTGATGAGCATTATGGTCCCGTTGCCTATGCTCGTCGCGATATCCGCCTGCAAAACGAGGAAGTGGAAATGCTTCGGACGCTTATGCCGGGGCTGAACCCTCAAAACATCGTGGGCAGGGCGCCGGTGCATGTGAGCCATCGCGATGGCCTGCGCATGGAGTTTGATGATGAGTCTTGGTTGCTGCTTCGTCCTAGCGGTACCGAGCCCGTCGTGCGTATATATGCCGAGGCCGGAACGATTGAGCTTCGCGACGAGATGCTCGAGGCCGGCACCGCCATCGTGAAAGGCGAGTACGGCGGCATCTAGCGAAAGCCGGCCATTTGGCACGCCGATGTAGGGCCAGTACATATATAGATATAGGTGAGATCGCGTAAGTTGCGGCGCATGCTCCGATTGGAAGGGCATGCGCCGCGTTTCGGATACCGGGGCCTTCGTATATGTGAGGGCCCCGTGCCCTCGGCGGTCTAGATATGTGTGCGAGATGTGGAGACCGATATTCCCGTCCCCGGAGGGCCCTCCCTCTGGCATTATTAATCCCTGCGCGACGGCAGCCGACAGGCGGGCCGGCGCGGGTACCTTGAGAACCGGATACCGCGGGTGGAGCGATGGCATATCGGCTCCATCCGGGACAGATGCACTAAATCATACCAATTCGAAGTATGAGCGAATGTGTACGGAAGTATAACTTGATAAGGTCTGCCCGTCGGGCAGGCCCCATCATTTCCTAACCAACAAGCTTTTTTCAATCGAATGGATCCGATCAGCGAGAAGCTGGCCGGACGGACGCCTCGCGTCTAATAACTGGGGGATGTCTCACATCCCCCTTTGGACGGAGAGTTCGATCCTGGCTCAGGATGAACGCTGGCGGCGCGCCTAACACATGCAAGTCGAACGGCACCCCCCTCCGGGGGGAAGCGAGTGGCGAACGGCTGAGTAACACGTGGAGAACCTGCCCCCTCCTCGGGAATAGCCGCGGGAAACCGCGGGTAATGCCCGACGACCCGGGGACCGCGCATGCGGCCCCCGGCAAAGCCCAGGCGGGAGGGGATGGCTCCGCGGCCCATCAGGTAGACGGCGGGGTGACGGCCCACCGTGCCGACAACGGGTAGCCGGGTTGAGAGACCGACCGGCCAGATTGGGACTGAGACACGGCCCA
>JAXKHW010000270.1:0-9704 GCA_036549635.1 Collinsella sp.
CGTCCGCGCCTTCCTCAACCGCGGCGTGACCGGCGACACCGACATCAACGTCATCGACACCGCCGAGTTCGCGATCCCCGGCCTTGACGACGAGTTCCGCGTCATCGTGTCTCCGTGGATCCTCTCCTCGCTGATCACCGATCGCCTTGCCGCTTACTACGAGACGGTCACCAAGCACAACCTCAACTACCGTCGTTACTATCACCAGTTCGACTACTAATCGGTGACAAATAAGCTACTGATCAAGAAGCACCCTGCCCGGGCGCATGAACTGCCTCCCATTTCTCATGTCCAAGTTTTGGGGTGCAGTTCAGCATGCGTCCGGGCATTTTTATGCCGAAATTCGCAAGAAAGGGGAATCGAATGAGGCAGTTTATCGTTGCATCCCATGCCCATTTTGCGTCTGGAATCGTCGAGAGCATTGGGCTGCTCTCCGGCGAGCGCGAAAACGTCCATGCGCTCTCTATGTATGTCGACGGAAACGAGGACCTGACCAAGGAGGCCGCAGCGATTCTGGACGGCTTTGCCGCGGACGATGAGGTCGTCGTTTGCACCGACCTCTTTGGCGGCAGCGTCAACAACGAGTTCACCAAGATCGTCCAGACGCGTCCCAACACGCACCTGGTGACCAATATGAACCTGCCGCTCCTTATTCAGCTGCTGTTCGTGTCCGAATCCACCCCGATCGATGAGGCCATTCGCCAGATCGTCGAGGCGGACGACACCAAGGTCAAGTACGTCAACGACCTGCTGGGGCAGGCCGAACTCGATGAGTTTTAATCGCTAGGGAGCACATCATGATTCAGATGATTCGCGTGGACTATCGACTGCTGCACGGCCAGGTTGCCGTTAGCTGGACTTCGGCTCTGGGTGCCGACTGCATCCTGTTGGTAAGCGACACGGTCCTCAATGACAAGCTTCGTCTGCAGGCCCTGTCCCTTGCAAAACCGGAGGGCTGCAAGGTTGTCGTCAAAAACACCGAGGATGCCGTCAAGGCGCTCCAGAGCGGTGTGACCGATAAGTACAAGCTCTTCGTGGTTTGCGAGACGATCCAGCAGGCCGGTGCCGTCGCCAAGGCGATGGGCGTCAAGAAGATCAACCTCGGCAATGTTGCCTTTAGCGAGGATGCCCGCCAGGTCTCGACGAGCGTGTTCCTTACGCCCGAAAACGAGGCATACGTCAAAGAGCTGCTCGGCGAGGGCTACGAGCTGTTCATTCAGATGATTCCGGCAGATGCGAAGACTGACGCCGCGAAGGTCATCGGTTAGGGGCCATCATGGTTATCAAGACAATCCTGATTTTCCTTATTGCCCTTTTGGGTTATTCCGAGTGGCTGACGGGCACGAGCTACCTCCAGCGCCCGATCGTGCTCGGACCTCTGGTTGGCCTTGTCATGGGCGACATGGTGACCGGCACGATCATGGGCGCCACGATGGAGCTTGCCATGGTCGGCGCCATCTCGGTCGGTGCGTATAACCCGCCCGATACGATTTCCGGAACCATCCTGGGTGTGTCGCTTGCCATGCAGGCCGGCGCGGACGCATCGGCGGCCCTGACCCTGGGCATTCCCATCGCAACGATCGTCCTGGCGCTCGATACGGCCCTGGGCCAGCCGGTGATGCTACTGCTGGTGCACCGTATCGACAAAAACGTCGAGGACGGGGACACCAAGGCCATCACGCGCAACATGCTCATCGCCGGTTACGCGCAGAGCTGGTGCGGCCTGCTGATTATTCCCCTGGCATTCTTCTTTGGCGCCGATGCTGTTGCCAGCCTGCTCAACATCATCCCCGATTTCGTTCAGACCGGCATGGATGTCGCCGCCGCCTTCTTGCCCGCACTCGGCTTTGCGATGCTGGCGCAGATGATTATGAACAAAACGGTGGCTCCGTTCTTCTTCGCTGGCTTCTTCCTCGTCGCCTACTTTGGCATTAGCACGACGGGCGTGGCGATCTTTGCCGCGATCATCGTCGTCGCGATGACGGTTTTGGGTGATAAGAAAAAAGCGGAGCAGCCCGCAGTGGCAACCGAGGATCCTGCGATTGGGAGTGGGTTCGATGAGTTTTAAGTTTGAGTCTTCTTACGACGGGCTGATTTCCCGCGCAGACCTTAAGAAGCTGTTCTGGCGCTCGATTCCCTATGAGCATTCCTGGAACTACGAGCGTATGGGCCATATCGGCTTTATGTGGGCCCTTATGCCGATTCTTCGCAAGCTGTATCCGCAGGATGCGGACTTTAAGGCCGCCCTTAAGCGCCATATGGAGCTCTATAACGTCACGCCGTACATCTCGACGCTCCCCATGTCCATCGCCGCTGCAATGGAAGAGGTCAACGCTACTGACGATAGCTTTGACACGAGCGCGATCTCAAATGTCAAGCTTGCTTTGATGGGACCGCTGTCCGGTGTGGGCGATGCCTTCTACTGGGGCACGCTGCGAATTTTGGCAACGGGTGTCGGCACGTCGCTGGCGCTACAGGGCTCTATTCTTGGCCCGATTTTGTTCCTGCTCGTGTTCAATGTCCCTCACTACATCATCCGTTACCTGCTGACGTTTGTGGGGTATCGCTTTGGCTCGGACATGATCAGCAAGGTCCAGGAATCGGGCATTATGGACACGATCGTCAAGATGGCCTCTATCATGGGCGCCATGGTGATCGGCGCTATGACCATGGAGATGGTCACCGTGGACATTCCGCTCATGGTCGGTGCGGGCGATGGTGCTCAGACGCTGGCCGAGCTGCTCAACGGAATCTTCCCGGGCTTTGTCACGATGGGGCTGTTTGGAATCGTCTATCTCATGCTCAAGAAGAAGATGAATCCGCTCGTGATCATGCTCGTGATCCTGCTCGTGAGTATTGCCGGCGCGTTCTTTGGAGTGCTTGGTGTTCAGTAGGGCATCCGTCATAATGAGAATAATGTAAGAGGGGGCGTCGCGCACACTGTGCTGCGGCGCCCTTTTGCCGAAAGGTGGACAAGATGGAGTATCCGCAGCTTGCCGTCATGAATATCAGCCATCGTTATTTTGACCTTGAGGAATTCTTTTCTTCGGCAGCGGCCTCGGGCTACACGTGTTGCGAGCTTTGGACCGGGGCGATGCATCTGTATGTCGATTGCCATGGATACGATTCGCTCGAGCAGGTGCGGGAGCTGTCGCAGCGGTATGGGGTTCGGATTGTGGGGCTTTGTCCCGAACAGAACAACCCCAAGCCGTGGAATATCGCGGCGCGTGGGAATGAGGCGCGTGCCCGCACGCTCGCGTACTTTAAGAACGTTGTGGATATCGCGGCGGAGCTTGGAGCCGAGCAGGTCATGGTCTCGAGCGGCTGGGCATTTTTGAACGAGCCGATCGAGGACGCGTGGGGTCGCAGCGCCTCGATGCTGCGTGCGATTGCCGAGCATGCGGGAGAGCGCGGCGTGCGACTGGTGCTCGAGGCCCTACAGCCGGTTGAGTCGATGATCGTGAACTCGGCGGCCGACACGAAGCGCATGATCGAGGCAGTTGATCATCCGGCACTTAAGGCGTGTCTGGATTTGGGCGCTATGGCGGTGGCAGGGGATACCATCGACGATTATTTCGATCTGCTTGGCGAAGATGTCGCCCACGTGCATTTTGTCGATGTTGCGGCAGATGGCACGACGCATCTTGCCTGGGGTGACGGCGACCGCGATATGCGCGCCGACCTGGATAGGCTGGTGGCGCGCGGCTATCGCGGAGTTGTTTCGGCCGAGACCTATGACGGGCGCTATTTCGCCAATCCCGCGGCAGCCGACGCTCAGGTTATGGCGGAGTACCGACGCGCGATTGGCGCCTAGGTGGGGTTGGGTTGCGGCAATCTGCCCCATGTTTCCAAATGAATACGGCGTGAGCGGCTGCGATGGATTTTCCCCGCAAACACTCTAGTATGCTAAAGTACCCAGAAGACCGGCGGAGCTATGCCGGTCTTCTGTTCTATATGAAACACAGCATGAGGAGGCTCACCAGATGACGGCCACACCGTGGGGATTCCGGGACATATTGCCCGAGGAGGCTCAGGCGCGCGAGGAGATTGCGCTGACGGTGAAGGGCTGCTTTAGGGAGCATCATTACCTGCCGGTCGAGACGCCGCTGCTCGAGGACAAGGGCTCTCTCGAGGAGGGTGGCCGCATTGCGGACACCCCGTTTAAGCTCTTTGATGATGACGGCCGCCTGCTGGTGGTCCGTCCCGACAACACGCTGCCGATCGTGCGCTTGGTTTCGACCCGCATGCGCGCGGCCGATCTGCCACTGCGCCTGCGCTACGAGGCGCCGGTGGTTCGCGAGTGCCAGCGCAATGCCGGCGGCTCGCGTCAGTTTACGCAGTTGGGTTTTGAGCTTATCGGTGTGGGCGATACCGCGGGCGATGTCGAGATCGTCTCGCTGGTGGCGGAGGCCGTGCGCAAGCTGGCACTTCCCGGTGCGCGCATTATCGCGGGCAGTGTGCGTCCGTTTAAGGAACTGCTTGCGGCGTGCGAAGATCGCGAGCTGGCTGCCGAGGCGCTGCGCTGCGTGCACGCCAACGACTTTGTGGGCCTCGATGCCCGCGTGGCGGCAAGTGTCGAGCCCGAGGCCGTCAAGGCCGCCATTAGCGAGCTGCCGCGCCTGCACGGTGGTGCCGAGGTGCTCGACCGCGTCGACGCGCTGCTGGCGGCGGCGGGCATTGTCGCGCCGCTCACGCGTGAGCTGCGCGCGCTGGTCGAGGGCCTGGCGCCCGAGGACGCTCAGGTGCTGTCCTTCGACTTTTCCATTATGAATTCTTTCGATTACTACACGGGCCTGGTCTTTAAGGCCTATGCCGGTGGCCTGCCCGATCCGGTGGGCTCGGGCGGTCGCTACGACTCTATCTTTACCGGCGCGTTCGGCGACGGCATCGAGGTGCCGGCGGCGGGCTTCGCCTTTTCGCTCGAGCGTCTGGAGGCCGCGTGCACCTCTGCCGAGGACGCCGCCTCCGATGGTGACCACGCCGTGGGCCGCGGCGCCGAAGGCCCGCTACGCATCGCCGTGCCCAAGGGCTCGCTTAAGGCCGACACGCTCGACGTGCTCGAGGCCGCGGGCCTGGACGTCTCTGAGCTGCGCGACCCCGGCCGTCACCTGATTGTGCGCGGTCGCGACACGCGTGCCGGCGAGGGCACGGTCGGCGATATCGAGTTTGTCATCGTGCGTCCCAGCGACGCGCCCGCTTTTGTGGGCTGTGGTGGTGCCGATTGCGGCATCTGTGGCTGGGACTCGCTCATCGAGGCAGACCTCAACTTGCTGCAGCTGGTCGATCTGGGCTACGGCCTGTGCACGTTTATCGAGGCAGAGCCCGCGTGGCGCGCCGGCCAGGCCGAGCGCAACTATGCCCGCCGCGGGTCGCTTCGCGTGGCCACCAAGTATCCGCGCATCGCGAGTGCCTGGTATGCCGAGCGCGGCGTGAACGCCGATATCGTCTCACTGCACGGCAACATCGAGCTGGGCCCCATCGTCGGCATGACCGATCGCATCGTGGATATTACCGCCACGGGCGCCACGCTGCGCGATAACGACCTGGTTATTACTGGTCGCATTATGGACTGCACGGCGCGCTTCTTCGTCAATCCGGGTGCCGCTCGCTTGGATCCGCGCGTGCGTAATCTGGCAGATCGCCTGGCCGCGGCCGTGAAGGACAAGCATTTTGAGCCCGTCGCGGGCTCGGCGCAATAGCGCGAGCACGCACGGGCGCCCCAACGTCCGGGCTGCGGGCTGATTGGCGCCGCCGCCCGGCCTTTCGTTTTTCAGACGCAACCTCGACCGATAGGGGATACCGATATGAAGACCATCAAGCTTGCTCCCGGTGAGCGCCTCGTTACCAACCAGCTCAACCGCAAGGGCGTGCTGCCGCAAAACATCGTCGACGCTGCCCGCGATATCGTAGCCAACGTGCGCGCCAACGGCGATGCCGCGGTGCGCGACTATTGCCAGCGTTTTGATGGTGTTGAGCTGCAGAGCTTCCGTCTGCCGCAAGAGCAGATCGATGCCGCGCTCGAAGGCCTCGATCCCGCCTTTGTCGCGGCGCTCGAAAAGGCCGCATGCCAGATTCGCGAGTTCCACCAGCGCGAGGTCGAGCAGAGCTGGTTTACCACGCGCCCGGACGGCACGATGCTCGGCGTTAAGGTGACCCCGCTTGCTGCGGCCGGCATCTACGTGCCGGGCGGCCGCGCGCAGTATCCCTCCACCGTGCTCATGAACGCCATTCCCGCCAAGGTGGCCGGCGTCAAGCGCGTGGTCATGGTGACTCCGCCGCAAAAAGATGGCCTGATCAGCCCGTATACGCTCGCGGCCGCCAAGCTCGGTGGCGTGGACGAGATCTATATGGTGGGCGGCGCCCAGGCCGTGGCCGCGCTGGCGTACGGTACCGAGACCATTCCGCGTGTCGACAAGATCACCGGCCCGGGCAACGCCTTCGTCGCCGCTGCCAAACAGATTGTCTCGGGTGACGTGGGTATCGATATGGTCGCCGGTCCCTCCGAGGTCTGCGTGCTGGCCGACGCCACGGCCAAGCCTATGGTGGTCGCGGCCGACCTGATGGCCCAGGCCGAGCATGATCCGCTGGCGGCCTGCTATCTGGTGACCTGCGACGAGCAGTTTGCGCGTGAGGTCGAGGCGGGTATCGACATTCTGGTAGCGCAGTCGCCGCGTGCCGAGATCACGCGTGCCTCGCTCGACAATGAGGGCACCATCGTGGTGGCAGCCGACATGGCTGCCGCCGTCGAGGCGGTGAACACCGTGGCGCCCGAGCACCTGGAGCTGCACTGCAAGGATGCGATGGGCCTGCTCGGCGGTATCCGCAACGCCGGCGCCATCTTTGTGGGCGCTTGGAGTTCCGAGCCGCTCGGCGATTACGTTGCCGGCCCCAACCACACGCTGCCGACCGGCGGCACCGCCATGTTCTCCAACCCGCTTTCGGTGGAGGAGTTCGTCAAGCGCTCGAGTGTCATTTGCTATACGCCCGAGGGCTTGCTCTCCGACGCTCCCGCTACGCAGCGTCTGGCCGAGGCCGAGGGCCTGTGGGCACACGCGCTTTCTGCCGCACTGCGCCGTCGCGTGTTGGAGCAGGGCGAGGATGCCGTGAGCGCCGAGTTGCTCGCCGCGGCCGACCTGACCAAGGTTGCCTGGCCGGGCGACGCCGTGGCGACGGTTGCCGAGGGCGTTGACCTGGCGGCTGTGAGCGCGGATGGCGTTGGCCCGACCGGCAAGGAGGCCTAATATGGCCGAGCTGACGCCCCGTATGAAGGAGCTCGTCCAGCCCTACTTGGCCGGCATTGAGCCCTACGACCCCAATTTTACGCCCACGCGCATCAACCTTTCGGCCAACGAGAACACCTATCCCGTGCCGGCTGGCGTGCGCGAGGCGGTCGACGCCGCCCTGGCTGCTACACCGCTCAACCGCTATCCCGATCCCATGTCCAACGATCTGCGCGACGAGCTTGCCGCTTGGCATGGTGTGGCGCGCGAGAACATCTGCGTGGGCAACGGCGGCGACGAGCTGCTCTATAACTACCTGCTGGCGTTTGGCGGCGCGGGACGGACCCTGCTCAACTGCCCGCCGTGCTTTAGTGAGTATGCGTTCTTTGCGTCGCTTTGTCAGACCGAGGTGCGCGATGTGTGGCGCGACCCGGCGACCTTTGAGCTCGACCAAGCGGCTGTGCTCGCAGCGGCGCCCGAGTGCAATCTGGCGATCGTGACCTCGCCCAATAACCCCACGGGCGATGTGACGCCGCTCGACTTTGTCGCGGCCCTGTGCGATGCGTGCCCCGGCATGGTCATGGTCGACGAGGCCTACGTTGAGTTTGCCGACGATTCGTTTGGCGCGGCTACTACGGCGCAGGGGCTTATCGCCGAGCATCCCAACCTGGTGATTCTGCATACGCTGTCCAAGGCGTTCGGCGCCGCCGGCACGCGTCTGGGCTATGTGATCGCGGCGCCCGAGGCCATCGATGTGTTTGCGGCAATTCGCCAGATCTACTCGGTTAACGTGCTGAGCCAGGCCGCCGCGCTTGCCTGCGTGCGTGCCCGCGATGCGTACGCACCCGTGGTGGCACAGGTTGCATCCGAGCGCGAGCGCGAACTGTGTGCCCTGCACGCAATGGCTGCCGAGGGTCTGCCCGTGGAGGCGTGGCCGAGCGCGGCGAACTTTGTGCTCGTGCGCACGCCGCATGCCACGCGCGTGCGCGAGCGTCTGCGCGACGAGTATTCGATTTTGGTGCGCGACTTTAGCTATGCGCCGGGGCTCGCGGACTGCCTACGCATTACCGTGGGCACCCCGCAGGAAAATGACGAGGTGCTGGCCGCGTTTGCCGCGCTGGTGAAGGAGGAGATGTAGATGGGCCGTTATGCCGAGGTGACCCGCAAGACGGGCGAGACCGACATTGTCGTAAAGCTCGACCTGGACGGATCTGGCGTGTGCGACATCTCGACCGGCGTGCCGTTTTTCGACCACATGCTCAACGCCTTTGGCCGCCATGGTTTGTTTGATTTGACGGTACACGCGGTGGGCGACGTGGAAGTCGACGCGCACCACACCGTCGAGGATGTGGGCATTGTGCTGGGCGAGGCGTTCTGCCAGGCGCTGGGCGACAAGGCGGGCATTACGCGCTTTGCCGACGCGGCGATCGCCATGGACGAGACACTTGTGATGGCTGCTGTTGATATTTCGGGCCGCGGGCAGGCCTACTGCGAGCTGCCCGTGCCGACCGAGCGCGTGGGCAGCTTCGATACCGAGCTGGCCGTCGAGTTCTTCTACGCCTTTGCGCGCGACGCCAAGCTCACGCTGCACGTGCGCGAGCTGGCGGGCGGCAACTCGCATCACATTATCGAGGCCGCCTTTAAGGCCGTGGGCCGCACGATGCGCCATGCCTGCGAGCTCGATTCCCGCGTGCAGGGCATCCCCAGCACCAAGGGTTCGCTGTAGCTGACGGATCGCACAAACTACCACAAAGGTGCCTGTCCCCTTTGTGGTGGTTTTGGACGATGGGAAAAGGGAGGGTCGCGTGGGCGAACCGAAGATCGTGGTGGTCGACTACCACAAGGGCAACTTGTCGAGCGTCGTGCGCGGGCTTGCACGCGCCGGTGCCGCCGCCTGCACGTCGGACGATCCGGAGCAGATCCGCCGCGCCGACGGCCTGGTCATTCCGGGCGTGGGCGCGTTCTATGACGCGATCGCCTTTATGCGCCAGAGCGGCGAGGCGGACGCGGTACTCGATGCCATCGCCGCGGGAACTCCGTTGCTCGGCATCTGCCTGGGCCTTCAGCTATTTTTTGAGCGCGGCAACGAGGGCGTGCCCGCGGACGAGGGCGCGGTCGCCGACGGTAACGCCTCCGAGCAGGTTGGCGGTCCCTGGGTCGATGGCCTGGGTATTATGCGCGGTTCGTGCACGCGCCTGGAGTCGAGCCGCCTGAAGGTGCCGCACGTGGGCTGGGACCAGGTGCACATGACGCCCGCCGGCGCGGCCGATCCGTTGCTCGCTGGTTTTGCCGAGGGTGCCAACATGTACTTCACCCACAGCTATGCGGTGGCCGACGACGCCGATGCCGCCGATGTGCTGGCACGCACGCACTATACGCGGAGTTTCCCGTGCATCGTGCGTCACGGCAACGTGTGGGGCTGCCAGTTCCATCCCGAGAAATCCTCCGCGCTGGGTCAGCGCATCCTTAAGAACTTCGTCAACA
>JAXKHW010000271.1:0-6565 GCA_036549635.1 Collinsella sp.
CGATGGATCCGGATGCCCGACAGAGGCTCCTTATGGCTGCTTCCTTCCGGACCTGACCAGATTCGGAACATGTCGTCATCCGAACCCATCGAACGCGCTAGGCGCTCGGTATATTTTACCCGCTCCAGCCCGATGGGGCAAGGTAGCTAATTTGGGACGGGGCTTTTGACTACTTGGGCAATCAGATCGACAGGTGGTCAAATAAGCCCCGTCCCAAAAAGACTGGTCTGCTGCCATGCCACAAAAGGGGCCTATCTACTACGTTTAGGCCGCAGGGGGCAACCATAGCCGGCTTTTTCGAAAATCGGCAAGCTTTCTACCTGCGGTTTTAATTTCACAAAATCCGGGATGGTCGAGGGTGCTCGGCTAAACGTAGTAGATGGCCGCATTTCATGGCGGACGGTCCGACCCAAGGCCCAAGGCGGCCAGCCTCGGATAGCCATTCTCGATGTTGCGGTGGAATAGTTCCCGTTTTTGCCGCCTGAGCCGCCAAACAGGAACTAATCCACCGCAACTTATAAAGAGATAGGTTTTAGATACGGCCAAGGTCGTAGGATTGGGCGGCCGCCTCGCCGGCACAGATGAGGTTGGTTGTGGCTTCTTGCGGATCGAGTGCCTGTTCCAGGTCCATGGGTTTGCGGCAAATCGGCAAAACTAAGTCAATACCCTGCTCACATACCGCATCCAGGTTGACGGCGCGACCACCCACGACGGCGACCACCGGTTTGCCATATCGCTTGGCGCGGCGAGCCACACCAACCGGCGCCTTACCGGCGGCGGACTGCTCATCCATATTGCCCTCGCCTGTAATGACCAGGTCGACATCGCGCACGCGCTCGTCAAACCCCACGAGGTCGAGTACGGTTTCTACGCCCGAGCGCAACTCGGCGCCGAGCGCCAACAGCGCTGCTCCCAGACCACCGGCAGCGCCCGCACCGGGCACGCCGAGCACCGAGCCAAATGTCCGTGCGCCCTCGGGTGTGCGCAACAAACCCCGGGCTCGAGCTCCGGCAATCGCAGCGTCGAGCAAGCGACCGTAGCCGACCATCCAGCTGTCGTACCTGCGCAGTACCTCGGCATCATCCGTCGGCAGACCCTTCTGTCCGCCGAACACCGCAAGCGCGCCGCGACGCCCTACGAGCGGATTCTCGACATCCGAAAGCACAACGATACGAGCGCCATCCAAAGCCTGCAGCGCGGGCGCCAGATCAACGCTCGCCACCTGCTCAAGGCCGGCAAGACCGGGGGCGACATCGCAGCCCTGATCATCGACCACACGCGCGCCCAGCGCCTGCAGCATGCCGGCGCCACCGTCGTTGGTGGCACTGCCACCCAAACCAATATAGATAGTCTTTACCCCGGCACGAACCGCACGGAGCATCAGCTCGCCCACGCCATAGGTCGAAGCCGCAAGCGCCGCCGATTCCGTGCAAGGTGAATACCCAATACCCGCCGCCTCGGCCGTCTCCATTACAGCCGACTCGTGCTCGCCGTCCACCAACATCCGGGCAGACACACGATCGTCCAAGGGACCTGCCACCTCGCAGGTTGAGAGCTCGCCACCGCACGCGGCAACGGCATCGAGCGTCCCCTCGCCACCATCTGCCAGCGGCAATGCGCGCACCTCGGCATCGGGCCAAACGCGGCGCACGCCTTCGGCAACCGCTGCCTCCGCCTGCGCGCTCGAAACGCTGCCCTTAAAGGAGTCGATCGCCAGCAGCACACGGCGGGGCCGACGGCATGCAGGACCAAAGTCAACCGCCGTGCCAGCATCCTCACCGGCACCTGCAAGCGCTGCGGCGTGAGCGGCGTGTGCTTCAAGATCGGCCCCACAACCGCAATCAGCGCCACCCGCTCCGCGCAGACCGCCAAAATAGTTACTCAGCAGCTCGCGGCATTCATCCGCCAGGACCCCAGCCGTCACGTTAAACCGATGATTCAGGCGCGAGTCGGCATTCAAATCGTATAGGGATCCCAACGCGCCCGCCTTGGCGTCGCTCGCGCCATACACGCAGCGCCCCACGCGCGCGTTAACCATAAGGCCTGCGCACATGCAGCAGGGTTCCAACGTCACATAGACCGTACAGTCGGAAAGGCGCCAGCGACCGAGCGACCGAGCGGCAGCGCACAGGGCCGCGAACTCTGCATGAGCCGAAGGATCCTGATCGAGCTCGCGCCGATTGTGCGCCCTCGCGACGATCTCGCCGTCGCGCACCACTACGGCTCCGATGGGCACCTCGCCCACCGTCGCGGCGGCGCGCGCCTCCGCCAACGCCTCGCGCATGAACTTCTCGTCGATTTCGGTGATCGTCATCGTTCGCCTTCCCTGTTGCAAATTCAAAACGATGCTATCATTACGACTCACGGAGAGATGGCAGAGCGGTTGAATGCGGCGGTCTTGAAAACCGTTGAGCGCGAGAGCGTTCCGGGGGTTCGAATCCCCCTCTCTCCGCCACTTTTAGTGACGCACCGGTGTCATGGTCCGCTCAAACAGTGCATCGACCACGTCGGCTATCTCAGGTCGACGCTCAAAATCGTGGCCCGATTCCCACCATATCGTGAAAAGTCGAATAATACCGCCGGCGACAAACTCAGACGTCGTCTCGAGTGACACGGGGGCCAGGGCATCCTCGGCAAGCACGTTCATCACACGCTCGCGGATGGAGCGGGCAATGCGGTCGCAAATAACGTTGGTCAACATGCCCGACATGCTGCTTGCCAAAATGTTATCCATGAGCTGCTCGTGCGCCAGAATCAAATCCATGGCATCGTCCAAAATCGCGTGTCGAAGCGCGCGCACGTCCTCGGCAGACACTGCGCCGGCCTCATCGGGCTGTTTTTGCGGCAAGCCCGACATGAGCTCATCGATATAAAAGGCAAAGTAATCGTTCTTGTCGCGAAAGTGCTTGTAGAACGTCGTGCGGCGAATCATGGCGCGGTCGCACAGCATGGCAACCGTCAGGTCCTCAAACCGATGCTCCTCGAGAAGCTCGGTGAAGGCATCGAACAGGGAGCGGTAGGTTTTCTTAATGCGAAGGTCCACTGGTATCGCCATCCTCAGGGCAAAGACAACACTCGTCAATCTGTCGCATATCTTACACCTGTACCTCGCGCGCTTTGCCCCGGTGCCGGCCCCGCCGAAAACACAACGCTTACCGGAAAGTTCGGCACGGCAAAACGTTGCGGGTATACTAGTAGCGTTATACCAACGGCAGCTGGCGCATGCCGCCGCGGCCATTCGAAACGGAGACATCATGCTTCCCGTCATCATCGGCATCGTTGTTGTCATTGTGATTGCCTGCGCCATCGCCGGCATCTACAACAACATGGTCACCAAGCGTAACCGCATCGATAACGCCTGGCAGAACATCGATACGCAGCTGCAGCGTCGCAACGACCTGATCCCCAACCTGGTCGAAACCGTCAAGGGCTACGCCAAGCACGAGCAGGAGACGCTCTCCGCCGTGATCAGCGCGCGTAACACCGCCGTCAAGGCCACCACGCCCGAAGCCAAGATGGAAGCCGACAACGTGCTGACCGGTGCGCTGCGCCAGCTCTTCGCCGTAGCCGAGGCCTATCCCGATCTTAAGGCAAACACCAACTTTACGCAGCTGCAGGCATCGCTCGAGGACACCGAGAACAAGATTAGCTATGCACGCCAGAGCTACAACGACTGCGTGCTCAGCTACAACAACGCCATTCAGACGTTCCCGGCTGTCATCTTTGCTGGCATCTTCCAGTTTAAGGAGCGCCAGGGCTTCGAGGCCGCTGAAGCAGCCCGCCAGGCCCCGACCGTCAAGTTCTAGTAGTTTGACAGCGCATCCTTAATCGGCCAAATGCATAAACCGCCCCGTCGAATGCATACTTCGACGGGGCGGTTTCCTTTTTCGCGAAGGTCCCCCTCTAAGCGTCGTGCATTTTTAGGAGTATTCAACATAACCAAGGGCTTCGGGCGCCACGACAAATGCCAAAGACCGCGAATATCCCTGCAAATCAAACGTTGTCAGCCCGTAACCCCACCCATCATTCGTAGAAAACATCGAGAACTCCCGATTTTTTGCCCGAAGCCGGTATGCAGGGGCCTTCGATTGCAGAATACTCGCAAAAATGCACGTCGCCACCGCCCCCACATGGCGCGAAGCAAAACAAAAGGGCGACCTTCCTTTCCGGCGCACTCCGCCGGACGAAAGAACCCCCGCCGCACGTAGTGCGCAGCGGGGGTTCTTTCATGTCCGAGGACGCGCCGGAAAGGAAGGTTGCCCTCGGGCCGGACAGCTAAGACAGCTTACGCCACGGTGTAAACCCAGTTGTGCTTGTCCTCGACAGCACCGGACTGGATACCAGTCAGGGTCTCGCGAAGCTTCTTCATCACGGGACCGATCTCGGTGTAGCCAGCCGGGAAGGTCACGGTCTCGTCGGCGCCGTAAACCTTGTTGTCGATTTCGCCAACCGGAGAGATGACGGCAGCGGTGCCGCACAGGCCGCACTCGACAAAGGTACCGGCCTTGACCTCGGCCCACTCGACGGGGCGCTGGTCAACGGTCATGCCCAGGTCCTGAGCAACCTGAACAAGCGAACGACGGGTGATGGAGGGCAGGATGGAGTCGGTGTGCGACTGAGGAACGACAAGAGTGCCATCCTCCTTCACGAACAGGACGTTGGCGCCGCCGGTCTCCTCGACATAGGTGCGGGACTCGGAGTCGAGATACAGGTTCTCGGCATAGCCCTCGCGATGGGCCTCCATCGTGGGCTTGAGGGACATGGCGTAGTTGAGGCCGGCCTTGATGTTGCCGGTGCCGTGCGGTGCGGCACGGTCATACTCGGAAACGCGCAGCTTGACGGGCTTGAGGCCACCCTTAAAGTACGGACCGACCGGGGTCACGAGAATGCGGAACGTGTACTCAGGAGCGGGAGCCACGCCGATCACGTCACCGGAGCCGATCATAAACGGACGCACGTACAGGGTCGCGCCGGAGCCGAAGGGCGGAACCCAGGCGGCGTTGGCAGAAACGACCTGCTTGACGGCCTCAACGAACTTGTCCTTGGGGAACGGGGGCATCTCGAGGCGCTGGGCAGAGTTATACATACGCTCAGCGTTCATGTCGGGACGGAAGCAGACGATGCTGCCGTCCTCGGCGGTGTAGGCCTTCAGGCCCTCAAAGACCTCCTGGCAGTAATGGAAGATACCGCCGCACTCGGAGACATGCAGGGTGTGGTCGGTGGTCAGGCCGCCCTCGTCCCACTCGCCATCCTTCCAATGAGCCTCGTAGCTGTAATCGGTCTTCATGTAGCCAAAGCCGAGGCTACCCCAATCGATATCCTTCTTCTCGACAGTCATATGTCGCTCCTTACATACACAGTTGCATACTCGCGAACCCGCACGCAAGGACCGAGGCCGACCGCGTCGCAACGTCGCACGCCCGGAGCGTAGAGCCGGACGGGACACGCGAGCAGCATCAAAGCCGATGGCACGTCGATTCGCATGCACGAGATTGTACTCCCCGCACGCGTCTGATAAAACGCTTTTCTTTAACTAAGTAAAGTATTTTCATTTGACCGAAGCAAAAAGGCCCGCCACCGTAAGCGGTGACGGGCCTCAACTGTACGGTCTGCGCGCCGGCTCGAGCTATGCGTTCTTTTTGCCCAGCTTAGCCTTAACCAAGCCGACCACGGTCGGGATGATCGACACGGCGACAATGCCGATAATCAGCAGCTCAAAGTGCTCCTGCACAAAGGGAATGCCGCCAAAGAAGTAGCCCAGCAGCGTAAAGACCGTCGACCAGGTAATGCCGCCCAGCACGTTAAAGACAACGAAGTTGCGCCAGTGCATGCCGCCCATGCCGGCGATAAAGGGCACAAAGGTGCGGATAAACGGAAAGAAGCGGCCCAGGAAGATGGCCAGGTGGCCCCACTTATCCAAGAAGTCCTCGGACTTTTTGATGCGCTCGGGCGTCATGGCCTTTACCTTGCCCGAGGCGATGATCTTGCGGCCAAAGAAGTGGCCGATCATAAAGTTGCACTGATCGCCCAGGATGGCTGCGGCCCATGCGGTGGCCAGCAGGGCCACGATGTTAAAGCCACCGTTGTGGGCAAAGAAGCCCGAAGCAAACAGCAGCGAATCGCCAGGGAGAAACGGGAAGAACACCACGCCTGTCTCGATAAAGATAATCAGGAACACGCAGCCGTAGGCCATAAGCGGGCCGGCGGCGATCCAGCTGGCAATCGCGGTGCGCGGGTCTTTGAGCAGCTCGGCGATAAAATTGATGAAACCCATGAAGTAAAACCTCTCAGTTGTGGGCGCGGACACGTCCAAGTTGACCAGTATACGGTTGCGGTGCCCCCTCGTGCGCAACCCCACAAAAGCATGACTCCATTACCAGCAAGTTTGCATAACTGACACCTGTCGTGCAAAGCCGCCAAGATTGTCCTTCCTAATCCCTAGCGAATCGCTATACTTTACTGAATCGCATTGCCATGGCACTAAGGGAGGGCGGCCGGTGAGCTTTATCAATACCATTCGCGAGGACATCAAGACCGTCCAGGCGCAGGACCCCGCCGCGCAAAA
>JAXKHW010000272.1:0-2989 GCA_036549635.1 Collinsella sp.
GCGCGTGTTCATTTCCATAAAGTAGAAATTGCCGTCGTCCGAATACAGGAATTCGATGGTACCGGCTCCTTCGTAGCCGACGGCACGAGCCAGGTCACGCGCCGCCTTATGCATGCGAACACGAATGTCGTCGTGTCCGTCGAGGCACGGCGCGGGACTCTCTTCGATCAGCTTTTGGTTGCGACGCTGCACCGAGCACTCGCGCTCGCCGAGCGAAAATACATGGCCCTGCTTATCGGCCATAATCTGCACCTCAACGTGGTGCGCCGGCGCGACGAACTTCTCCATGTAGCACTCGCCGTCGCCAAAAACGGCCTCGCCCTCGGCTCGTGCTTCAATAAAGGCCTTTGCCGCATCTTCCACGCGCTCGACCTTACGAATACCGCGACCGCCGCCGCCCGCACGCGCCTTAATAAGCACGGGGCAGCCAATGCGCTCAGCCTCGGCCGTTGCCTCCTCGGGACTTTTGAGCAAATCGCAGCCCGGCACGATGGGCACGCCCGCCGCGGCAGCCGTTCGACGTGCGGCGTCCTTGTCGCCCATGCTGTCGATCACCATGGCCGAAGGACCAACAAACGCCAGGCCATACTTGTCGCAGTCGCGCACGAAGCTCGCCTTCTCGGAGAAAAAGCCATAGCCGGGATGAATTGCCTTAGCTCCCGACTTCACGGCACAGGTGAGCACAGCATCGTCGTTGAGGTAGCTCTCGGCAAGACGCGGGCCGCCGATGCAATACGCCTCGTCGGCAAGCTGCACGTGCAGCGCGTCCGCATCGGCCGTGGAGTAGACGGCGACGGTCTTGATGCCCATATCGCGGCACGCGCGGATAACACGGACCGCGACTTCGCCGCGGTTGGCGATGAGCACTTTGTCGAACATGAAGCCTTCCTTAACTTTCGTGCATGAGTGCAAAAGACATATCGGCGCGGCAGCAAACCTCACCGTTGACGCTCGCGGTGCCCGTCGCAAAGCGGAACGGCCCGCGCGCACGCGTGATGGTGCACACCAGATCAACCGTCTCGCCCGGGCGCACCGGACGCTTAAAGCGCACCTTGTCCAGACTCGTGTAGAACGGCGTCGCGCCGCGCGCCTCCTCATCGCCCATCAGCAGCACGCAACAGTTTTGGGCGAGCATCTCGCACTGAATCACGCCGGGGACCACCGGGTTTCCCGGAAAATGCCCCTGCAAAAAGTACTCGTCGCCCGTAATCGTGATCTTGCCGTGGGCCTCGTCGCCCACTAGCTCGGCTTCGTCAAGCAAAAGCATCGGCTCGCGATGCGGCAACAGTTCTTTAAGCTCTTCTTTGTTCATGGATATCACCTATCCGATCCTCATGAGGCAGCTGCCAAACTCAACGAGGTCGCCGTCGGCCACGCAGATCTCGAGCACCTCGCCATCCGCCTCGGCCGTCACCTCGTTGAGAACCTTCATGGCCTCGATGATGCAGAGGGTCTCGCCGGCCTTGACCTTGGAGCCCACGCGCACAAACGGTTCGTCGCCCGGCGCCGGGGCAGCATAGAAAACGCCGACCATGGGAGCGGTCACCTCGGTGCCCTTGGGCTCCGGTGCGGCAACAGGCGCCTGCGCGGCGGGTTCCGGTGCGGCAGGCGCGACTGTGGGAGCTGCAACTGGAGCGGCCATAGCGCTCGGCATGGGCATGGGCACGGCAACCGGCTGTGCGGCGCTCGCGCGCTCGAGTTCGACCGCGGTGCCATCGGGCTCCTCAACGCGTACGCGCGTGAGGCCGCGGTCCTCCATAACATCGGCTATCTCGGCAAGTCTTTTGGAATCCATGCTCTAGCTCCTCGTATATCTACGCAGCGCGATGGCGGCGTTGTGCCCGCCAAAGCCTAGGTTGGTCGAAAGCGCCCAGGTAAGGTCGGCGCGAACTGCGCGATTGGGCGTGTAGTCAAGATCGCAGGCGGGATCGGGCGTGCGGTAGTTAATGGTCGGCGGCACCACGCCCTGCTCGAGCGCCATGGCGCAGGCCATGACCTCGATGGCGCCCGTGGCACCGATCATGTGGCCGGTCATCGACTTAGTCGACGAGACGTGCGCGGCGCGCGCCGCGTCCTCGCCGAGCGCACGCTTAATGCCCGCCGTCTCGGACGAATCGTTGAGCTTGGTCGAGGTGCCGTGGGCATTGATGTAGAGACCCTCGGAAGGCCTGACGTCGCCCTCGGTCACTGCCAGCGATATCGCGCGGGCAATGCCGGCAGCCTCGGGATCAGGGCTCGTGATGTGATAGGCATCATCGGTGTTGCCGTAGCCCACGACCTCGGCATAAATGTGCGCACCGCGCGCCTGCGCATGTTCCATGCTCTCGAGCACGAGCGAGCACGCAGGCGCCCTCGCCCATCACAAAGCCATCGCGATCTGCATCGAACGGGCGGCAAGCCGTCGCGGGATCAGGGTTGGTGGTCAATGCGCGGCAGGACGTAAAGCCCGCAACGGCATCGGGGATAATTGCGGCCTCGGCGCCGCCCGCGAGGATCGCGTCGGCATAGCCGTGCTTGATGGCGCGGAACGCCTCACCCACCGCATGGGCAGAAGTCGCGCAGGCAGTCACGACGGGCAGGGTCGGGCCCTTTGCCTTATGGCGAATCGCGATGTTGCCCGAAGCCATGTTGGGAATCATCATCGCGATCATGTAAGGCGATGCGCGACGAGGCCCCCGATCGGCGATCGTGTGGACGTTGTCGACGAGTGTCTGCATGCCGCCCACACCCGAGCCCACGTAGACGCCCAGGCGCTCTCGATCGATGGCGCCTTCGACATCAAAGCCCGCATCGTGCATAGCCTCGTCCGAAGCCGCCATCGCAAACTGAACGCAGGGGTCCAGATGCTTTGCATCACGCTTGCCAAAGTACTCGTTGCCGTCAAAGACCTTGACCTCGGCCGCCACCTTGACGGCAAACGCATCGGTATCGAAGTGCGTGATCGGGCCGATGCCGCACGTGCCGGCGCACATGGCCGCCCAGGTAGCAA
>JAXKHW010000273.1:0-19435 GCA_036549635.1 Collinsella sp.
GCGTCCCTTAGTGTCCACGTGCTTCTCATAGGGGGAGCCATCGGAACCGATATAGATAATGCTCTCCCCGCCCTTCGGGAATTTAGCCTTACCCTCAGCAATAAGCTTATGCTTCTCTTCACGAATACGCTCAAGCAGGACGCTTGCAGGCTCATCACTCGGGTCTTGTGGAACGAGCTTTCCCTCAATCGCCATTTGCAGGATTGAGTTCTTCAGGTCTTTTGCCTTCATCTACGCCTCAATCCCAAGAATCTCGCAAATACGAGCAAGCTTCTGGTCAATCTCGGCATCGAGCTTAGCGCGCTCTTCTTTGTAGTTCCTGATCAGTTCGTCAGGCGGTAAGATCTCCTCTTCCTCGTGAGGATAGCCGCACACGTCAAAGTTAAAACCGCCGTCTCGCAACTCGTCAACCGTATAGTACTTGGCCTTGGGATTGCCGTCTTCCTCGATATCCCGACGGTTCTCCCACCATTCCTTTACAGGTGCAAAATGTTCGATCCTAATGGGCTTGGTCTTAGAGAAGTGTTTATACCCCTCGGGCATGTCCATGCGATAGAACCAAACGCCCTCAGAGGCCCCCGTATTATCGAAGAACAGAACGTTAGTAGTGATGCTCGTGTACGGAGCGAAAACACTCTGTGGAAGGCGCAAGACAGTATGCAAGTTCATGTCCTCAAGCAGGCGACGCTTGATCTCCGTCTTTGCACTATCCTGGCCAAAGAGAAAACCATCCGGAATGATAACAGCAGCGCGGCCGCCTCGCTTAAGACGATAAAGAATGAGTCCAAGGAATAGATCTGCGGTCTCGGAGCTACGGAGTGCAACAGGGAAGTTGTTTTGCACCGATGCACTCTCGGACCCGCCATAGGGCGGGTTCATAAGTACGACATCAAACTGGCCGTCAGGCTTGTGCTTCCACTCGCGAACATCCTTCTCGAGAGAGTTATCGTGAAAGACTTCAGGATTATCGATATCGTGCAACAGCATGTTGGTCACGCACAGCAGGTAAGGGAGCTGCTTCTTCTCGATGCCGTAGACCGATCTTGCATAGAGTTCACGATCGGCTGGAGTCTGAACCTGGGAGTCGAGAATCTTGAGGGCGCTCGTCAAAAAGCCGCCCGTGCCACACGCGAAGTCAGCCACAGTCTCGCCGAGCTTGGGCGCAAGTGCCTGGGCCATAAAGTCAGTCACCGCTCGGGGCGTGTAAAACTCGCCGGCATTACCCGCGGACTGTAAGTCTTTCAGGATGGTCTCGTAAATTTCACCGAAGGCGTGGCGCTCTTTGTACTCGGTAAAATCAACCGACTCGTCAATCTCGTTGATGACTTGACGAAGTAGAATCCCATCCTTCATGTAGTTGTTGGCGTCAGTAAAAGCAGCCTTGACGACGACGTGTCGCAAAGGCGCATCAGGTGCAAGCTCAAGACTCTCAAGAGTCTTGAATAGATCATTGTTCACAAAGTCGAGAAGCTCATCGCCAGTAAGCGCCTTGCCGTCTTTCGCATCGTGCGCCCAGCTATACCAGCGCAGGCGCTCGGGGATGATGGACTGATAGGAGTCATCGTGAAACTCCCACTCCTGCTCCTTGGCATCGTAAATCTTGAGGAAGAAAAGCCAAGTCATCTGCTCAATGCGCTGCGCATCGCCATTGATGCCGGCGTCTTTGCGCATGATGTTCTGCAGGGTCTTTACGAGAGATCCCAGTGCCATTTGCTATCGTTACCTTTCTCTATGCGATGTAGAGCTCGTCCTCGAGCATCTGCGCTGCCTGAATGTACTGTTGTTTGCCGCCGAATGCGGCGACGATCTTCATTGGGCTGCCAAACCGACGGAATTCCTCGAGGTCGAGGACGTGGGTGTCGTCCAAGTCTACGAGGTTCGACGTCGCATATTTGTCGAGAAGCGCTTCAAGGACCTCACGCGCGACGCCGGCATACTCATAGAGCACGCCCTTTTTCTTGACACTATTGGCTCTCTCGCTGCGCGTAAGAGGTCTCTGGTCGTAAGCAATGTGGCAAATGAGGTCAAAGTCGCTCATTTGCTCCTGTCCAGTCTCGAGCCGCAGCTCATCCAGGAATACGCCACGCGCGCGCAGCTCATCGATAATCGCTTGTTTCTTATGTTCAGAGTTCCACGCCGCTAGGAAGTGGTCAAGAGTGTCGTATTCGCCGAGAATGTTTTTTCGCGTATAGTCCTTAAGGCTCTCAGTTACAAGAAGGCCATCGGAGGAGTAATACTGCACCATCTCCGACACTACATAGACGTCGGCCCCATGAACGTGATATTTCACATGGGAGGACGGATCGTCCGGCGGCAATACGGGTGGGTCTACGATCGGAGACGGAGGCGGAACGGGACTGCCGCCATTGCCGCCGGGACCCGGATCCGCAATGGGGTCACCCGGATTAGGCTCAAACACAACAACAGGTTCGCCATCAAACTCGGGATCTGCAAACAAACGCGATGCGTCACGAAAATCGAGGATGGTGAAATAGAGTTTGTCGTAGTCCTCACAGATACGGGTTCCGCGGCCGATAATCTGCTTGAACTCCGTCATTCCGTGCTCACCGAACTTGTTGTCGAGCACGACTACCTTACACGTCTTGCAATTAACACCAGTGGTGAGAAGCTTCGAAGTCGTAACGATGGTCGGGTATTTCTCGTCGGGGTCGATGAAGTTATCTAACTGAGCCTTACCTTCCCTGTCGTCACCCGTAATCTTCATGATGTAGGTGGGGTGATCTCTTACGATATCGGCGTTCTCGTTTACAAGGGCACGTCGCATATTTTCGGCATGCTCGATGTCAACGCAAAAGACTATGGTCTTGGAGTAACGATCCGTCTCCTTTAGAAATTGAGTTATCCGCTTGGCAACTTCCTCGTAGCGCTCTTTGATGACAATCTCGCTGTCGAAGTCTTGCTTCTCGAAAACACGTTTGGGCAGAGCTTCGCCGCGATCATCTATGGTGCCTTCCTCAGTACGGTATCCGTAAATGTCGACGTTCAGCTTAGGACGAATAACTTTATACGGGGCGAGAAAGCCATCCTCGATTCCCTGTTTAAGGGAGTAGGTGTAGACAGGTTCGCCGAAGTAGGTAATGTTTGAAACCTCTTCAGTCTCCTTTGGCGTAGCCGTCATACCGATTTGAATTGCACAATTGAAATACTCAAGTACCTTACGCCATGCGGAGTCCGCCGCGGCGCTTCCGCGATGGCACTCGTCGACGATAATCAAATCGAAGAATTCCGAGTCGAACTCGCGGAATATTTCTTCACCGTTTTCTCCAACAAGCTGTTGGTAGAGCGAGAAATAGACCTCGTAAGCAGAATCGAGCTTTCGACCTACGACCTTGGTTGTAACCCTCTTGAGAGGCTTGAAATCGCCGTCTATGGTCTGATCGACGAGAATATTGCGGTCCGCCAGATAGAGAACCTTACGAACCTCGGTAGTCTGTCGCAAGCGATGAACGATTTGAAAAGCCGTAAAAGTCTTTCCCGTTCCCGTTGCCATAACGAGCAAGATGCGATTCTTACCTCGCGCAATAGCTTCAAGCGTACGATTGATGGCGATGCACTGATAGTAGCGAGGATGATTGCCGCCGTGCTCCTGGTAATACGGAGCGGTCACAATCTCCTGGCTATACGGATGTTCAAGCCCCTTAGCTTTTGAGTATCGTGTCCAAAGTTCCGCCGGAGTGGGAAACTCGTCCATGGCAAGAGCGCGCTCTTTCCCGGTAAGAAAATCGTGCTCAACAAAACCCTTTCCGTTTGAGCTGTACGCAAACGGAATATCGAGCAGCTGGGCATATCCCATCCCCTGTTGGAGACCGGCATCAACGGTGTGCTCCGTATCCTTAGCCTCGACGATTGCGATAGGGATGCCCGGAGCATACATCAGAAGGTAGTCAGCCTTCTTCTTGTCTTTACGGGTGACCATACTTCCGCGCACAACAATCTCGCCACTGGTAAAGAAATACTCAGTGAAGACTTGGGTATTGCGATCCCACGACTTCATAATCGCAGGATCAATGAGTTTAAGCCGTGTGTCAGACTCGTTCATACGTCTCGGAACCCCTCATTGCGCAAAGCGACAGCTATTGATGTTGAGTTGATTAATTTTATCATCACTATGCAATCTAGCAGCCGCTTTATACTAAATGAGACGAAGTAAAGTCAGCCCCGTGAGAAAGCTCCAAAGAAAGCAAAATGAGCCCCGTTGACTTGAGTCAGAGGTCATTCCCGGAGCCCCGCCTACCTCCCCTCCGCCTTCAGCTTCAGCAGCAGGTCGCCCAGCTCGGGGCACTTGTTGGAAAGGCGCATCTGGGCTCGATCGCCCATCCTCCACCGCTGGCGGATCTCCTGAGCACGCGGACTCACGCGATAGTCCCCGTCCATCACCTGCTTGAGCAACTTGGCGGTCACGCGCGCGTCGGCTAGGGCACTGTGGGCGTGACCCGTCGACTCGTCAAACTCGATGCCAAACCACGTCGCCGCGTCATTCAAAGAGACGCACTCGTGGCTGCCCACGTCCATGATCGAGGTGTAAAACGCCTGCAGATCGGCCCAGTCCGTAGGAAATGCGGCAAGGTCGATTTGCTTTGCCTGGCACTCGGTCATAAGCTGTCGACGGTCCGTCCCGCTCCAGCAAACTATCTGGGCGGAGTAGCGGCCGATCCAATCGCTGAGCCTTTTGATCACCATGTAGAGCGGGTCGGCCATCGCGGTGTCCACGGCCGATATACCTGTGAGCTCGCGGACGGGAAACGCAACGCCTTCGGTAAATTCCGTCTGCACAAGCTGCGAGAACTCGCCCATAACGTTGCCGTGGTAATCGAGCTTGACGGCGCCGACCTCGATAATCTCATTGCGCAGTCCACGGCGCTGGCGCTGCTTTGGCACCGGCGCAAACTCAAAGTCCAGCACAATCTGGCGCGCAAAGTTCGTCGTGTCGATAGCCGAGATACCCGGCGTCTTTTCAGCTGACACGGTCATGGCCTTTCTCCGTCAACTGCCGCTTGCTACATAGGCGGCTACATTGCCGTAAGGATAGGCGCCCGCGCGGACATGAAAGCGGGGCGCAATACCATGCGCCAAGCACACGCCATGCAGACGGCCCCAAGAGAGTCGCCCGCTCTATTCAAATGCATGAAAAAGATTGAGGCCCGGTGACTTGAATCAGAGGTCATCCCGGGCCCATCAGAGCTCACAGAGCTCTTGGTTGCTTTGGTCTCGCTCTTCACGGCGCTTATCGAACTTTCCGAGGCACTCAAGCAGCATTCGAAGCATAACAAGTCGCTGCCATTAAGGCACTGACCTCTTGACCAAGCAACGGCGCTGCCCAGCTATCACCCTTGGGCTGCCGTCAACTTTATTCTATCCGCGAGCATCTGGTTTACCAAATGGATTTTCGGTAAAGGAAGCACGGCACGCCCGCAAAACCACTACGCCCCAAGTGCCGCCATGGGAATCACCGCCACGCCGTCGTCGCGTGTGTAGGCAATGCTCCCCTTTCCAACCACGACCGCCAAAAACGCCGGCGTGGCATTCTGGGCGGCAGGATTGGAGAGCACTTTCCTCTCCAGCGCCTTGAGATTTCTCGCTCCATCGTCTGCTTTCGCATCACTCAGCTTGACCTCGATGGCTCCCCAGCGCCCGTCGTGCTCAACGATCAGATCGACCTCAAGGCCCTTCTCATCTCGGAAATAATGGACACTGTTGTCGACACCGCCGTAGGTGGAAAGGAACACGCGCACGTCGCGCAGGACGAGATTCTCAAAGAGCATCCCCAGCGTTTGCATATCGCCAAGCAGCCGCTCAGGGGTAGCCCCCAGCAACGCCGCCGCAAGTGACGGGTCACAGAAGTAGCGCTTGGGGCGCACGCGAACGCGGGCCTTCGAGCGCATGGGCGGCTCCCATCCGCACAGGTCCTCGGTCAGCTTGAGCCTGTTGAAGAGGTCCAAGTACGCAGCGATGGTCCTCTCGTCGGGGCCCGCCTCACCGTACGAGGCGTCCTTTACGAGCGTCTTGTACGTGACAGCCTGGCTCTCGTTCATGGCAAGAGCTCGCAAAAGGCCGTGTGCAAGCTCGGGCGACATGCCCTCGTCCAGCACGTTGACGTCGAGCACCGAGTGCACGTACTGGCTTGCCGTCTCTCGCGCAAGATCTTCCGAAAGCCCAAGATTTGCAGGCCAACCGCCCCTGCAGCACCAGCGGGCGACGTCATCCACCGTGCTCTCGCGACGCTGAGGGGCAAAATCCTCGCCCTTAAAGAGGCTTGCCAGTGACACGAGCGGCTCGCCGTCGCCCGACTCACACAGGGCCATGGGGCGCATTGACAGACGGGCGATCCTACCCGTGCCGGAATGACGAACATGGCTGCGCTCCTCGCTTTTGAGCGCGGTCGAGCCCGTGAGCAAAAGTGTCCCCCGTTCGTTGCCGCTCGCGTCCACGAAACGCCGGGCGGCATCCCAAACCTCGGGCACCTCCTGCCATTCATCGACCAGGTGTGGCGCATCGCCGATGAGCGCCAGGCTTGGGTCGACCTCTGCCGCCGCACGCTGCGCAGGCTCATCGAGCCTGGAGACGCTCGCCGAGCGAGAGAGCGCCGTCCAGGTCTTGCCGCACCATTTGGGGCCGTTGATCTCCACACAGCCAAACGCCCGCATAAGGGTGTCGAGGCGCTCCTCTATGAGCCGGGGCCTATATCCCTTTTGGGTCAATCTCTTTGGTGCATCCATAGACGGCCGTCCCTCTCTATCACGCGATATGCGAAATTACGCCATTCTCAATGCTGATTTTACGCTACTTTCAATGTAGTTTTTACGCCATGACAGATGTAGTTTTTACGCCATTTTCATTGAAGGTTTTACGCTTGGCATCCTTAGCGCGACCCATTCCGAGCATCACATCAGAGCGTGCTTGGTTATCTCCGCTCGCACATCTCGGCAAACGAAATCAGCTTGGCATCTCCCCTGCTCGCCGCAGCTTCCTGACATCCTTGCGTAAAGCCTCGCTTCGAGAAGATCGCATAGCTTTTGTGCTGCCGCCTAAAGAGCTCGCTTCGATGCACGAGCTTTTGCAGCACGTCTTCGCCCACCGGTTCATTGCGCCATTTGCATTCCGCAAACAGCGCAGTGCCCTCGCCATCGTCAACAATCAAGTCGATTTCTTCCTGCGTATGCGTGCGATTATCCGTCCCCCACCAGCGCCCAACGCTTGCCGGAACCACATCAAGCTGGCCCGCCCGCGCGAGTTCGTACACGTATTGTCTGCATATAAGCTCAAAGACCGTACCCATGTAATCCGATACGTGCGGCTCAATGCGCTCATACGCCATCTCGGCCATATCGTTTTGAATCAGCCCGATGTTCTGCGGAACAAACTTGTACCAGAACCTAAACATCTGGTCGCTCAGCAGATACACGGCTCGCTTATTGCTCGTCTCGTTTAGGGGCAGCTCGCGCTCGACAATCCCAAGCGACGCAAGCTTATCCACATAGCTCTTTACGTTGCTCGCAGGGATTCCCGTAGAGCTCGCAATCTCCGAGATCTTCGAGCGCCCCTGGGCAATTGCTTGCACGATCGCATCATATTGCTCGGGATTGCGGCACTCCTGCAATAGCAGGTTACTCGGCTCCTCAAAGAGATAGCCCGTAGGAGTAAGAAAAAGACGTTTGATGTTGTCCTTGAGCGGTGCGGCAGGATCGACTTTCTCGATATATGCAGGAATGCCACCCGTCATGCCATAGCAAACTGCAGCGTCTTCGCGACCCATGCTCTGCCACAGGCCGAGGGTCGTCATAAAATCGAGCGGCATGATCTTAAACTGGGCCGTACGCCTACCGTATAGCGGACTCTCGTAGCCCAACACCTGCTCTTCCATAAACGAAAGCGACGACCCGCACAGGATAAGCATAAGCTTGGTCTCTTTGTACAAGTGATCGATCTTGTCTTGCAGCAACGAGCTGATCTCGGGATTCGATTGGGCGAGATATGGATACTCGTCAATCACGACAATCAAACGTTCCGTACGAGCCATGGTAGCCAATGCATCGAACGCCTCGTCAAAACTACGAAACGACACGCCAGCAACACCAACGGAGCCCGCAAGTATCGCCTGGCTAAAGCCATGCAGGTTTGCCTCTGCATTGGTGCGACGAGCTTGAAAGTAAATAGCCTTCTTGCCTTGGATAAACTCTGTGATAAGACGCGTTTTGCCCACGCGACGGCGGCCGTAAATCACAGGCATCTCAAAGGAGCCCGTGCCATACAGTCGATTGAGCTCGGACATTTCCGCCGTTCTTCCGATAAACATAGGGCCATCCTTCCTTTACGTTATAGCTAGCTATATTATACCTTCCTATAATATAGCTAGCTATAACGTAATTCGACAAGCGGCGCACGCAAAAGGGTCGGTACACCACCGCACGTGGACCGTTCCGGAAAATGTATCCCGTTCTGGAGCCAAAAACTGGGCCGTAGTTTCCGCCAAACATGCCATCCGGAAAGCGTGTCCCACCCCGAGGCTCGATTCCGGGACGCAGTTTCCGCTTGAGGCCCGATCCGGAAACGGCATCCCACTCCGAGGCCGAAATCTGGAACGCAGTTTCCGGTTGAGGGGCGTTCCGGAAAGCGCGTCCCATTCCGAACGTCAATTCCGGGACATAGTTTCCGCCGACACAGACGACGACCTGCAGCCCTTATCACATGCCTTCAAATATGCGATCCAGAAACACAAAACAGCAGATAGAATGCTCTTTTTCAAAAAGTACACGTCTCGAAACTTACCCAGTCTTCATAACTCGCTACCGTTCAAGGTCGCCGATTACCGCCCACCGATTCGGATGTAAAAATGTCGCCGAAAACAGGCCATCTATCTGCATGGTTAGATTTTGGTCAGCTTTTGGTCAGCTGAGTGGCAAGTTCCAGCTGATACGTTTTTGCTACCCAAAAGGAGGCGGTAGCTCATGACCCATTACAATGACCAACTCATCGACCAGCTGCTCACTCAAGCCGAACAAGAGGGGCGCTGTCTGATTCCCCCGAGCACGGCGATCCGAAAAGCGCTCCTTCGGCGCACCGGCGGCACGGTTGTCTCGCCCATGTCGGGGTTGTTTGCGCGCAAAATGCGCTGGGATGAGCTCAACCGGGCGCAGCGTCATTGCGAGATTATTCGCGCCCTTGCGATCATCCACCCCGATTGGACGTTCTGCTCGTTTTCGGCAGCTTGCCTGCTGGGGCTCGAGGTCTCGTGGCGACACCTGAACGTTGTGCATGTCTGCAGCTCGACAAAGCCGTCGGCTCGCCCAGGCGTCCGAATCCAGCGGCATCAGATTGAGCCGGCCGGAGCAATACACAGAGCCGGCATATCGGTAACGCCGCCCATTCAAACGGTGACGGATTGCCTGCTGCAAACTGGTTTTGCCGACGGCATGCCCATTGCCGATTCGGCGATCTCAAAGCTTGGTCTAACGCAAGAGTAGCTGATGGCGGCCGTCGAGCAACGAGCGAGCACTCGCAACGACCGGGCCATCCGCACCGCCCTCACGACACTTCGGTATGCCGACGCCCGCGCCGAGAGCGGTGGAGAATCAGTCGCCCGCGCCGTCATGATCGAGACGGGCTTTGCGCCCGACTGGCTTCAATACGAGTTGATGGACCCCTTCGATTCGGCCAAGCCCATACGAACGGACTTTGCCTGGGAGCGCCAGGCGCGAGAGCTCACGTTGGGAGAACTCGACGGGCTCATCAAATATACCGACCAGACCATGCTGGCCGGACGCACCACCGCCGAGGCGCTCGTTGCCGAACGACAGCGCGAGGCGCACCTATCGCTCTACGGTCACCCCCTGCTGCGCTTTACCATAAGCGAGGTCCGCTCGGCAGGAATGCTCGCCAAAAAGCTGCAGACGGCAGGCATCCGGCAGACCGCGCTACCGACATGGCTCAACGACGTGGAACTGTAGGAGCTGTTGAACGGCGCATCGCCGGATTGCACCCCCCCTATCTGGGCAGCATTTTCCCAACGGCCACGCCAACGGAAAGCGTGTCCCAGCTTGGACGCTCAAAACGGGATGCACTTTCCGGATGGCGGGCCAGCGGAAAGCGTGTTCCGGAATCAGGCCTCAGAACGGGACGCAGCTTCCGCTTGAGAGCTGTTCCGGAAAACGTGTCCCACTCTGGAGCCGAATTCCGGGATGCAGTTTCCGTCAGAGGCTCAGGAGGAAAATGCATCCCATTCTGAGCAGCGATTCCGGGACGCAATTTCCGCTTGAGAGCCGATCCGGAAAATGCATCCCATTCTGAGCGTCGAATCCGGAACACAGTTTCCGCTTGAGGCCTCCGCCGGAAAGCGTGTCCCGTTCTGAGGCCTGATTCCGGGACGCGCTTTCCGTTTGAAGCTCCAACCGGAAAGCGCGTCCCATTCTGGAGCCGAAATCTGGGACGCAGCTTCCGCATGCGAAGGCGCTCCAAACAAAAGGCCCCGGCTCACGATGGAGCCGGGGCCAAAGGCGCAGCGTATGTAGTTGATGTTGAGCGCGAACGGCCCGTCAACAATGGCCGTCCACGCTCTACCCTACCCGCGGCGACGGACGCGGCTGTAGGGCGTATCCACCATGGGCAGATCGGGACGCAGCATGCCGTCAAACGCGCGGTAGGCGTTCTGTACGGCGGGCGCCGTGGGGATCGTTGCGATCTCGCCGATGCCCTTGCCGCCGTATGCCACGGGCAGCAGCTCGTCCTTCTCCACGTAGATGGCATGGATATCCGGAATCTCGGGCGCACGGAACAGTCCGAGCGTGCCGTACCTTGCCTGGGGCACGCAGTCCTTGAGCGGCCAGTCCTCGGTAAGCGCATAGCCCATACCCATGAGCACGCCGCCTTCGATCTGACCCTGGATGGAGATGGGGTTGACCACCTTGCCGGAATCGTGCGCGGCATAGACCTCGCTCACGCGACCGTCATCATCCAGAATAACCACATGCGTGGCAAAACCGTAGCAGATGTGGCTCTTGGGGTTGGGCACGTCGGCGCCCAGCTTGTCGGTCGGCTCCAGGTACACGTAGCCAAACTCGCATCCCTCGAGCGCCTTGATGGCGGTCGCGGGATCCTGAGGATGCATGCCCTGGCCGGCGACGAGTTCCTGTGTGCGCAGCTGATAGGCGCGACCGTCGTCGTACTCAATCTTGACGCCGTCGCCATGCGCGCTCACGGGAGCATCGGGTGCGGGCTTGCCGGCCTCGATGCCAACCATGGCATCACGCAACAGGAAGGCGGCACCGCGCACGGCCTCGCCGGTCACGACCGTCTGACGCGAGCCGGACGTGGTGCCGGAGTCGGGAGCGTTCTCGGTGGAGCACTCGCCGTTGGCAATGCAGCGAAGCGGCAGGCCGCAGGCCTCGGCAACGTCCTGCAAAAAGACGGTGTTGCAGCCCTGACCGATGTCGGACGTGGCGGCATAGACCACGGCCACGCCGTTCTCGATGCGGATCTTGCAGCGGCCGGCATCGGGCAGGCCCACGCCCACGCCGGCGTTCTTCATGGCGCAGGCGATGCCGGCGTGTCCGGGATGCGCGTAGTAGGCATCCTTGACCTCGAGCAGCGTCTCCTTCAGCGCCGTGGAGCAGTCGGCAATCTGGCCGTTGGGCAGAACCTCGCCCGGCTCGATGGCGTTACGGTAGCGGATCTCCCACGGATCCAAGCCGACCTTCTCGGCCAGCAGGTCGATCAGGCTCTCGAGCGCAAACTCGGACTGGCAAACGCCAAAGCCGCGGTACGCACCGGCGGGCGGGTTGTTGGTGTAGTAGCCAAAACCGCGAATGTCGGTGTTCTGGTACTTGTAGGGACCGACGGCATGCGTACAGGCGCGCTCGAGCACCGGGCCGCACAGCGACGCGTAGGCGCCGGTATCGAAGTTGATTTCGCAATCCAGGCCGGTAAAGTTGCCCTCGGCGTCGCAGCCCAGTGTAAAGGTGCCGTCCATGGCGTGACGCTTGGGATGGAACGCGAGCGACTCGGCACGCGTGAGCTTACACTTCACAGGACGCTGGAACTTATATGCGGCGAGCGCGGCCAAGTGCTGGATGGACACGTCCTCCTTGCCGCCAAAGCCGCCACCCACGAGCATGGTCTCGACGACCACGCGCTCGGGCTCGTTGTCCCAGCCAAACATGTGGGCACACTCTTTGCGCGTGTCGTAGGCACCCTGGTCGGTCGACTGCACCTTGACGCCGTTCTTATACGGGAACGCCACGGCGCACTCGGGCTCCAAGAAGGCATGCTCGGTAAAGGGCGTGGTAAAGCGCTGCGTCACGGTAAACGCGCTCTCTGCCAGCGCCTTGGCGGCGTCACCGCGCGTCACGTGACGGCTCTGGCACACGTTGTCCTTGAGCTCCACCGTGTTGCCAAAGGCAAAGAAGCTGTCGTGCAGGCGTGGGGCGTCGGCAGTCCTGGCCTCGACAATGTTGCGCACGGGCTCCAGCGGCTCGTAATCGATCTTTACGAGCTTCTTGGCCTTTTCGAGCGTCGCTTCGTCCTCGGCAACCACCAGCACGATAGCGTCACCCACGCAGCGGGTGATATCGCCCTGGGCGATCATGACGTCCCAGTCCTGGATAAGGTGGCCGACCTGGTTGACCGGCACGTCCTCGGCGCGCAGGATGCCCACCACGCCGGGCAGGGCCTCGGCCTTGGAAGTATCGATGGAGAGCACACGGGCGCGCGGGTACTTGGAGCGCACGGCGCTGGCATAGGTCAGACCCGGCTGATCGAGCTCGTCGATGTCGTCGGGATACTTGCCCTCGCCGAGCACCTTCTTGCGCACGTCGATGCGGAAGGCGCGCTTGCCCACGCCGTAGTCGTCGCCGCGCTCCAAATCCTCGTCGATCTGCTTTTCGCCACGGAGCACCGCAGCTGCCAGCGAAATGCCCTCGATAATCTTTTTGTAGCCGGTGCAGCGGCAGACATTGCCACGGATGGCGTACTTGATCTGCTCCTCGGTGGGCTCGGGGTCCTCGGCGATCAGCGCTGCACCCGCCATGACCATGCCGGGGATGCAAAAACCGCACTGCACGGCGCCCACGGCGCCAAAGGCGTACACAAAGGCCTCGCGCACGTCCTCGGGCAGGCCCTCGACGGTCACGATGTTACGGCCGGCGGCAAGAGCAGTGGTCAGTACGCACGCCTTGACGGCCGCACCGTCCACATGGATGGTGCAGGTGCCGCAGGCGCCCTCGGAGCAGCCGTCCTTGGCGGAGTGAATGTGCAGGTCGTCGCGCAGATAGCGCAGCAGTGGTTTATTCTCCGTCGTCGTGTGCTCGACACCGTTAACGGTAAAAGTGAATTCCTGTGCCATGGTGATTCCCTTCTACACGCCGGCGGCGATGCCGGTGCGGTCGTGGATGGCGCCATGCGGGCAGACGACGGCGCACATGCCGCACGACAGGCAGTCCACGCCGTCGATATGGGCGCAGTTGTCCTCGATGCGGATAGCGCCGGCAGGGCACTTTTTGGCGCACATACCGCAACCGATACAGCTCGTGTCGCAGACCTTGCGCGCAATGGCACCCTTATCGGTGTTGTTGCAGCGCACCAGAATGTTCTGGTAGCCGGGGACGAAGGCAATCACGCGCTGCGGGCACGCCACGCCGCACAGGCCACAGCCCGTGCACTTGGAGCGGTCCACGCGGGCGATGCCATCGACCAGCGCAATGGCGCCGTGGGGGCAGGCCGTGACGCAGGCGCCACAGCCAATGCAGCCTTCGCTGCAGCGGGCATCGCCGCCTGCGGAGGCGCAACCGCTTCCGCAGGCAACGTAGGCCACGTTATGTTGAATGGATTTGGCCATAAGAGACTCGCCTATTTCTTAAGAAGGTACGAATAGTTGTCGCGCACAGCCCTGATGGTCAGGCGGACGGCCTCGGGAAGACCGGTGTTGACGGCATCGACCGAGACGGTGCGGACCGTGCCGGCGACGCGAACCTTAAAGTGGTCCTCGTCCACGGCCAGGAAGCCCTCGTTCTCGGAGTTCTCCATGTCCTCCTCGCTCCAGAACAGGGTGAGCTTGTCCTTGTAGGGACGACCCTCCTGGTAAGGGCAGAACACGGCGCAGTTGCCGCACTCGTTGCACATGCCGTCGACATGGACGACCTGATGCTTGGCCAGGCCCGGCACCTTAATTGCCACGTTGGCGCGGTTGGGGCACACGTCGCAGCAGACCTCGCACACCGAGTCGCAGCCCAGGCAGCGGGTCTTGGTGCAGTTGCGCTTGTCGCGGCACAGCGACCCCTTGCGCTCGTAGCAAGTGTCCTCGCGGCCGGCCTGCTCGTTGCAGTCGGCGTACTTGTTAAAGTCCACGTCGGCGATGGCACGGGCGACCTCGGCGGCATCGGCGATAGCCTCGACCACGGTGGCAGGACCGCGGCGGCAGTCGCCCGCAGCCCAGACGCCCTCGACGCCGGTGGAGGTAGCGGCAAGGCGGCCGCGACGGTCGTGCTCGACGCCCGCGGCATCGTACAGGCTGGCGTCGATGCCCTCGCCCACGGCGCAGATCACCGTGGTGGCGGGAAGCTCAACAGTCTCGCCCGTGGCGACGGGGCTGCGGCGGCCGCTTGCATCCGGCTCGCCAAGCTCCATAACATCGCAGGTCAGCACGGCGCCGTTGAGTGCCTTAGGTGCCAGCAGCTCGCAGAACTCAACGCCGTCGGCAAGAGCAAGATCGAGCTCTTCCTCATCGGCGGGCATCTGCTTCTTGGTGCGGCGGTAGACCAGGCGCACGTTCTTCACGCCGGCCAGGCGCTTGGCCACGCGGGCCGCGTCCATGGCGGTGTTGCCGGCGCCAATGACCACGACGTCCTCGCCCAGCTCGAGCTTCTCGCCCTTCTTGGCGGCCTCGAGGAACTCCAGCACGTCGAGCTCGGCGCCCTCGCCCAGGCCCGCAGAGCCGGGCATCCAGGCACCGGTGGCCACGACCACGTCGGTAAAGCCCTGGTCCTTGAGCTCGTCAATGGAATCAACGCGAGCGTTGAGCTGCACCTTGGCGCCAAAGGCTAGGCAGAGCTCGGCATCGTGGGAGATATCGTCGCTCGCGATACGGAACTCGGGAATCACGTGACGGACCACGCCGCCGAGCGAATCGCGGGCCTCAAAGATGGTGACGGGCACGCCGGCACGCGTCAGGAAGAATGCCGTCGCCAGGCCGGCCGGGCCGCCGCCGATAACGGCAACGTTGCGCTCGCCGTCGTTGGCGATGGCCTGGGCGCGCAGCTTGGGCAGCACGGCGGTCATGGCCTCGCGGGCGGCCTTGAGCTTGCTGGCGCGAATCTGGGCGCCCTCGGGCTCGTAGAACGCACGCTCGCAGGCACGGCCGCAGGGATGCGGGCAGATGGTGCCGGTAATGAACGGCAGGGCGTTGCGCTCGATGATGATGTTGAGTGCGTCCTCGTAGCGGCCCTCGTCAACGGCCGCCAGGTAGGCGGGAATATCCTGCTGGATGGGGCAGCTCGTGCGGCACGGCGTGGTAAAGCAATCGGAAAGAGGGCTCTTGCCGGCGACCTTGCGGTCGGGCAGCGGACGCAGCGGCTTCTTGTAGAGCGGGTTGGTGAGTGAGTCGGTCTGGATCGCAGTCACAGCCTCGAGAGAGACACCCGCGAACGGCTTGCCATCCAGGTCGGTAAACTCGCCGGCCATCTGGCTAAAGCGCTCGTAGCCACCGGGCTTGAGCACGTCGGTCGCCAGGGTGACGGGCCAAATGCCGGCATCGTACAGGGCGCGGATGTTGTAGACCGTAGCACCGCCGGAGTAGCTGATGCGCAGCTTGCCATCGAACTGCTCGGTAATGCGACGGGCAGCCTCGATGGTCAGCGAGAACAGCGAACGGCCCGACATGTACATCTCGGTGGAGGGCAGCTCGTTCCTCGTCACATCGACGGGGAAGGTGTTGGTGAGCTTGACGCCAAACTCCAGGCCGCGCTCGGCGCACAGGGCAATCAGGCGCTCGAACATGGGCACGGCGTCGGCCCACTGCAGGTCCTCGCGGAAGTGCGTATCGTCGAAGACGATGTAGTCAAAGCCCAGCTCGTTGAGGCGCTGACGTGCAAACTCATAGCCCAGCAGCGTGGGGTTGCACTTGATGTAGGTGTTGAGGCCCTTCTCGGTGATGAGGTAGGTCGCGATGCGCTCGATCTCGGCGGGCGGGCAGCCGTGCAGGGTAGACTCGGTGATGGAGTTGGAGACGCGTGCCGGGATGGACTCGACAAACGCGGCGTCGACATGCTCAAACTTGTCCAGGTTGGCGAGCGCCCATGCGCGGCACTCGTTCCAGACGTCGGAGCCGCTGGCGTCCTTCATGCCCTCGATGTAGGCGTCGACCTTGGGGCTCTTGATGCCCTCCAGGTCATAACCCACGGACATGTTGAAGACAAAGCCGTCCGGGCTGCCCAGGCCGTACTCGCGAGCGATCAGGTGGCAGGCAAACCATGCCTTCACGTACTCGGCAAAAGCCTGCGGAACCTCGAGCTCGGTCGACCACTCGCAGTTGTAGCACTCGTCCTGCGCCACAATGCAGGGCTTGTTGACACACTTGGAGAGCTCCTCGCCGTCCATAACCTGAACGGTCTTGAGCTCAAAGAAGCGGGAACCGGCCACGTAGGATGCCACAATGTTCTGGGCCAACTGCGTATTGGGACCGGCGGCCGGGCCAAACGGAGTCTCGATGCGCTCGTCAAAAATGGGAAGCGCGCCCTCCTGGTTGGTCGTGACCATCTTGCGCACGCCAAAGACGGCGCCCTGAGTCTTGTGCTCCTCGATGATCCAGTTCATCAGCTGCGAAAACGGGATCGGCCTCATGATGTCGCTCATAATGAGCTCCTCTCTGTAACGCCCGGCGAGACCGCGCGGCGGGCGCAAATACGGTGTAGCGCTAGCACAGCGCCGGCGACCCCGCGGAGGCCGCCTATACGCGCGTCGGATGCGGCGAAACATCCGACGCGCGTGAATCTACTTGTAATTAGTAGGCGCGATCGTTGAGCGTGCTCCAGAGCTTCTTGGACTCAGCCATGGTCCACGCGTTGATCTTGTCCTCATCAATCCCAACGAACTCGCGATCCTTGTACAGGACGCGGCCGTTGATGATGGTGGTGCGGCAGTTTTTGCCCATCATGCCAAAGAGCATGTGGCCGTCGATGTTCTCCTCGCTCAGCGGCGTAAAGGGCTTGTAGTCCATGACGATGACGTCGGCGGCAGCGCCGGCCTCGAGCACACCGAGCTTGCGATCGAAGTACTTGCTGGCCATCTTGGCGTTGTTCTCGAACAGCATGGTCATGGCCTCGCACCAGCCCACGTTGGGCATGGCGGCGTTGTGGCGCTGAATGATCAGGAAGACCTTAAGGCTCTCGAGCATATCGTGGGTGTAGGCGTCGGTACCCATGCACACAGGAATGCCGCGGCGGAAGAATTCGAGCACGGGGGCGCAGCCCACGGCGTTGCCCATATTGGATTCGGGGTTGTTGACCAGCCAGGTGCCGGACTCCTTGACGATGTCCATCTCGGCGGGCGTCACATGGATGCAGTGGCCGAGCATGGTGTCGGGCCCGAGCAGGTCGTGCTGCAGCAGGCGCTCGACGGGGCTGATGCCACCGCGGTTGAGGCGGGAGTCCCACACGTCATTCATGCCCTCGCACACGTGGATGTGGAAGCCGGTCAGGCCGTTGTTGGCCTCGGCCATCTTATCCATGGTCTCGTCCGAAAGCGTAAAGGTGGCATGTCCGCCAAACATGGCGGCGATCATGTGGTTGTCGTTATCGTGACGCTCCTTGGCGGCCCACTGGGCAAACTCGGCGTTCTCGGCAATGGCCTGGTCGCATTTTTCCTGGCCGCGGCGATCGGAGACCTCGTAGCACAGGCACGAACGCATGCCCAGCTCCTGAGCCGCATCCTTAATGGCAAAGAGGCTGCCCGGGATCTCGCAGAAGCTCGCGTGGTGATCAAAGATCATGGTGACGCCATCGCGGATGGAGTCCAGAATCGTGGCATAGGCGCTGGCCTTGGTGCCGTCGAGCGTCAGATTGTCGTCGATCTTCCACCACTGCTGCTCGAGATTCTCCAGGAAGTTGGTGGGGTTGCAGCCCTTAATGGCAAGGCCGCGGGCCAGACCCGAGTAGATGTGGGTGTGGCAGTTGATGAGTCCGGGCATGATGAGGTTGCCCTGGGCATCGACGTACTCGGCATCCGGGTACTTGGCCTTGAGCTCGCGTTCGGGGCCCACTTCGACGATCGTATCTCCGTCAATGGCGACCGCACCGTTTGGAATAAACGGGGTCTGAGCGTTGCGGGTAAAGACGGAACCGTTAGCGACCAGAAGCATGGATGCTCCCTTCAACATCAGAGGCGGGGTTTGACACCTCTGACATGGCGGAGTGCGAAGCGCCGGCCTACACCGGAAACGGGCCCTCTCCCGTCAACGCTTCACCAAAGGGACAAACCCTTTGAAGTGCGGCTTGGTGCCGCATGGCGTCGGCGGACGAGGCGATGCGTCCGCCGACGAATAACACCGAATTGGTTACTTCTTGCTCTCGGGCAAGACCAGATCCACGGCAGCGTCCTTGGCAGCATCGATGTGCTGAGCCACGACCGGCGTCTGCGGAAGGATCAGGTTAAGGACAATGGCCATGATGGCGGTGGGGGTTACGGCATTGGAGCCGATGACGGTGGGCACCCAGGTGGGCATACCCTCACCGGCAAGGCAACCGCTGGCCATCCAGATACCCAGGCCAAAGACGACGGAGGTGCCGACGATAGTGGTAGTGCGCTGCGTGAGGCCCTCGCGGGTGAACATGCGCACGCCGTTCATGGTGATGGTGCCAAAGACGCCGACGGTCGCGCCGCCGATGACGGGCTGCGGGATAGCGGAAAGGACGGCAGAGAGCTGCGGGAACAGGCCGGCGATGGCAAAGACGGCCGCGATGATCACAAAGACCCACTTGTTGACGACCTTGTTGGAGCAGATGATGCCCACGTTCTGGCCAAGGGCGCTGGTGGGAAGACCGCCCAGCAGGCCGCCGACCATAGAGGTGAGGCCCTGGGACACGATAGCGCCGGAGAGCTCGCGCTCGGTGGGCATACGGTCGATGGAGCCCAGACAGGCGGCAGAGACGTCGCCGATAACCTGGATGGCGACCATGGGGAACACGACGGCAAGGGTAATGCAGACCTCGGGATCAAACTCGAGCGCATAGGGCATGAGCTTGGGAAGGGCGAAGACCTGGGCGGTGGCGACGCTGGAGAAGTCGATCATGCCAAAGGGGATGGAGACGATCATACCAACGATCATGCCAAAGAACACGGATCCCAGCTTGAGCGTGCCCTTGCCAAAGTTGGCGAGCGCAAAGACCACGGCGAAGGTGATAAGAGCGACGCACCAGGCCTGCGGGGTGCCCCA
>JAXKHW010000274.1:0-2386 GCA_036549635.1 Collinsella sp.
GCAGACAATAAATGGCCCGTGCATCGATGTGTGATGCGCGGGCCATTTTGTTTAGACCGCACCCGTCCTCCTGTTCATCTCAATCTGTAACATCTAGCCGAGTTTTCGGGTCCCACCTGTTACAGACTTAGACGAGCAGGCCGAGCACGTCTACGCCCGCAGGTCCTTTACGCTGGAACGCTCGACTAGCACACCCGAGACAAGCGTACGGCTTCTGGAGCTCGGGGCTTCCAGACCTGCGACGACCTCATTAAGCGCACGGACGCCCAGCTCGCGGTGGCGGAACTTCACCGACGTCAGAATCGAGTTGGGAATCGTCTTGTAAAGCTCGTCATCAAAGCCGATCACGGACACATCATCGGGCACACTGAGCCCTTTGTCACGTAAAGCCATCATCACGCCGTTTGCCATGCAGTCGTTAGCTGCGAGGACCGCCGTGCAATCGGGTTTATCGGCAAGCACAAGGCCCGCAGCATAGCCACTATCCGCATTCCAATCGCCTTGCAGAGGCTCGGGCGGCTCAATGCCACGCGTCTCGAGTGCCGCACGCCAACCTTTCATACGGCACTGGCTCGACAGCGACTCTTTCTTACCAGAGACGAAGTACACATTCTTGTGTCCGCGATTCAAGAAGTACTCGCATGCCATGCGCGCGCCGCCCTCTTGGTCGTCACTGACGGTAGAGCAGGTAGGATGTTCCATCGACGTGATAATCACCGTCTTGAGGTCTTTCGGCGCCTCAAAGGTATCAAAGTCATCGATCATCTGGCGCAGGTTGAAAATCATGCCGTCGACGGGAAGCTGCGACATCCTACGTGCCGCTTCGGCAAGGGTCATCTTCTCCCCCGCCCGCTTTTTAATCATCGTGAGCGCAAAGCCTCGCTCTGCGGCGGCATCGGCGATACCGTCAATCATGTCCACGTTGCCGCCCGACAAGTGGAACAGCACCACGCCGATGCACCCGTAACGGCCCAACTTGAGTGAACGCGCGGCAAAGTTCGCCCGGAACCCAAGCGCTTCCATGGCAGCATGGACCCTATCGCGTGTCGACTCTCGCACGCTATCGGGCTCGTTGATCACACGCGACACCGTCTTGAGAGAAACGCCCGCGGCAATCGCCACATCGTTCATCGAGACATTTTTCTTGTCCATCGTTGCCACTGCTTCTCCACTCGGTTCTCTATCGCTTGCTTTTTGCGTTCTAGCATACACTACCTGCCCGACTGACAAATCAACCGTTTACCGGACAATATCGACCGCTCACCCGTATATCCTTGTTGCTCTTCCAAAAATGTCTTACGTTGTCATTAACGAAATGACAACGTTGTCATTTCGCAATGCCTTCCTTAAGCAGGAAGGTTTCCGGGCAGTCCTGACCATCCATCGACGACCAGTTCCATCCACATGCATCGCGCATCAAGTAGCAAAGGAGCTCTATGGACGCCATCGTAAAGATGCTCGAAAAGCATCAACCGTTCTTCGAGAAGATATCGAGAAACATCTACCTCCAGGCCATCAAAGACGGATTCCTTGGGTGCATGCCCATCGTCCTTACCTCTTCGATCTTTCTGCTGATCGCCACCCTTCCCGGCGTAGTTGGAATCACGTTGCCCCAGCCGCTCATCGACTGGTGCAACAAGCTGTACAACTTCACCATGGGCGTCATGGGCATCATGGTTGCCGGCACCACTGCCAAGAACTTTACGGCTTCCATGAACCGTCGCATGCCCGCCGGCAAGGTGCTCAACGACGGTTCCACCATGGTGGCCGCCCAGTGCAGCATGCTGCTGCTCGCAGTCACGCAGTTCACCACCAAGTTCAACGGCTCCGAACTTTCGGTCTTCGACTGCACCAGCATGGGCACGCGCGGTCTGTTCTCGGCCTATATCGCCGCGTTCATTACCGTGTGGGTCTATAAGTTCTGCGTCTCGCGCGATCTGACCATTAAGCTGCCCAAGGAGGTCCCGGGCGCCATCGCTCAGAACTTCCGCGACATCATCCCCTTTGGCGGCGCTGTCATCATCTGCGGCATCATCGATGTTGTCGTGCGCAACCTCATGGGCGTTCCGTTCTCCGAGCTGCTCATCAAGCTGCTCTCCCCGCTCTTCACTGCGGCAGAAACCTATCCTGGCCTTATCCTTATCCAGGCAGCCACCGCGTTCTTCTGGTTCATCGGTGTCCATGGTCCTTCGATTGTCCAGCCGGGCATCGACCCCATCCGTCTTGCCAACCAGGCTGAGAACCTGCAGGTTCTGCTGGCCGGCGGCCACCCCGCCCACTCCCTCACCTTTAACATGTCGCTCGTGGGTGAGTTCGGCGGCACCGGCGCCACGTTCATCGTGCCGCTTCTGCTGATTCTCTTTATGAAGTCCAAGCAGCTCAAAGC
>JAXKHW010000034.1:0-2303 GCA_036549635.1 Collinsella sp.
GTAAGCCATGTCTAACAAAGGAGGGCACATGCCCAACAAACCCGTGAAGATCATCATGCTTACCGGATACCTCGGTGCCGGCAAGACCACGCTGCTCAACCACATCCTCGCTAACGACGGCGGCATCCGCGCCGCCGTGATTGTCAACGACATCGGCGAAATCAACGTCGATGCCAGCCTCATCGCTGACGGCGGCCTTTCCGAGACCGACGACCTCATCCCGCTCACCAACGGCTGCATCTGCTGCACGCTTTCGGATGACCTGGCCAACCAGCTGCAGGGCATCGCCGATTCGGGCAACTTCGACTACATCATCATCGAGGCCTCGGGCATTTGCGAGCCCATCCCCATCGCCTACACCATCTCGAGCTTCTGCGACGAGGCCAAGGTGGGCGGCGAGCCCAAGCTTGCGCTCGACAACATCGTGGCCGTGGTCGACTGCGCCCGCATGTACGACGAGTTCAACGGCGGCCGCGACCTGCTGGCAGAGGATATCGACGAGGACGACATCGAGAGCCTGCTCATCCAGCAGATCGAGTTCTGCTCCACGCTGATCCTCAATAAGACCGATACCGTGACGCCCGAGCAGATCGCCGAGCTCAAGGCCATCGTGCGCAGCCTGCAGAAAGACGCCGTGATCGTCGAGGCCCAAAACGGCGAGGTTCCCATGGAGGAACTGCTCGATACCGACCGCTTCGACTTTATGCGCGCCTACAACTCCGCTGCCTGGATCGAGGCCATGGAGCATCCCGAGGAGCACGACGACCCCGAGGTGCTCGAGTACGACATCGAGACCTTTGTTTACTCGCGCCGCAAGCCGTTTGACCTGCAGAAGTTCACCGATTTTGTTGAGCAGGAGTGGCCCGACGAGGTCATCCGCGTCAAGGGTCCGCTGTGGCAGACCGGCGATCCGGACATGTGCTACATGTTCGAGCAGGCTGGCCACCAGATGCGCCTGATGGAGAACGGCCTGTTCGTTGACTCGGCACCCGAGGGCGAGAAGCAGAAGATCATCGACGAGAACCCCGAGATCATGCAAATTTGGGACGACGAGACGGGCGACCGCATGACGAGCCTGTGCATCATCGGCCGTCACATGGACAAGGATGCGCTCATCGCCTCCCTCGATGCCTGCCTGACCGACTGGCACCGCGCCTAGGTTTATCCAAGCGGGCATTTTTCCGCCTACGTAACCGCCAAACCACCACGAAGGTGCCCTTCGTGGTGGTTTTTCGTTCTGAGCCAAGGAGATTCATGTTCAATATCGTGCTGTATGCGCCCGAGATTCCAGCCAATACGGGCAATATCGGCCGCACCTGCGTGGTTACCGGCGCCCGCCTGCATCTGGTGGAGCCGCTGGGGTTTTCGCTCGACGACAAGACGGTGCGTCGCGCCGGACTGGGCTACTGGCAGAACTTAGACGTGACGACCTATGCCGACTGGGAGGACTTCCTTGCCCGCAACGGCCTCTCCCCCGCCGATGAGCGCCTGCACCTGCTGACTAAAAAGGCTCGTCGCACCTATGCGCAAAGCACCTATCGCGACGGCGACTTCTTGGTCTTTGGCAGCGAGAGCTCGGGCATTCCCGAGCCACTGCTTGCCGCGGCGCCCGAGCGCTGCGAGCGCATCCCGATGCTGCGCGATTGCGACTCGCTTGATAACGCCGAGACTTGGGAAGCCCACGAGGTGTCGCTGGGGCATATCGAGGACGGCCATGAGGCCATCCTTCGGCAGGATATCTGCGGCAACTTCGTCAATCCGGACGACTACCGCATCAGCGCACTCAACCTCTCCAACAGCGCCGCCATCGTCCTCTACGAAGCCCTGCGCCAAACAGGCTTTGCCGGCATGTGACAAAGGAACTGTCCCTTTGTCACATTCAAGCGCCACGCCGACGGCACACACGCCTAATTGATGCTCTAGATAAAGAGCCCTCACTTTTAATCAGAATTAACTAAAGTAAAATGAAGTTAAACGGCGGTGTGAAAGGAGAGTCTTGTGAAATATCTCGAGAACCCGTTTACCCCCAGTTTTGGTGAGGTTCCTGCCCATCTCGCTGGCAGACAACAGATTATTCGGGATTTGGACCGTGCCTTCTTGAGCCAGCGCAGGCGCCCAGAATTGACCTCGATCTTCTCAGGCGCGCGTGGAACCGGTAAAACCGCTCTCATGTCGTCGCTCGCGACAAGGGCGGAATCCCACGGCTGGATTGCCGTAAAGACGACCGCGCTCCCGGGAATGCTTGAGGAAATCGAGCTCGGGGCGAAACGTGCTGCCGGCCATCTTATCGACCCGTCCAACCA
>JAXKHW010000275.1:0-1903 GCA_036549635.1 Collinsella sp.
ATGTTCAGCCGCATGCCGCACCTGACGCGTCTGATGATGCTGGGCATCATGGGCATGTTTGTGGCGCCGTTTGGCATGCTCGTGTCCAAGTGGGGTGCCCTGGTGGCGTTTGCCCAGACCGGCAACGTGCTCATGATCATGGTACTTGCCTTTGGCTCGGCCGCGACCTTCTTCTTCTGGGGCAAGTGGCTTGCCAAGCTTTCGGGCGTCGACCCCACGGCTCAAAACGTTGAGGTCAATGTCCATAAGACCGAATGGATGGCCCTCAACACCATCGCCGCGCTGCTGATTCTGTGCTGCGTGGCGTTCCCGGTTATCTCGAGCGGTCTGGTGTCGCCTTACTTGGCCATGGTGTTTGGTCGCGTGCCGTACGTTATTGGCAAGGACGCCATGTACCTGATGGTGGTTATCGTGGCGTTTATCGCCGTGGTGCTGCTGACTTCATTCCGCGTGAGCAACAAACCGCACGTCAACGTGTACCTTTCGGGCGTGGGGACCGACAAATATCGCCATTTCCGCGGCTCGATGGGACACGAGGTGAAGGCCGAAAAGCGCAATTGGTACTCGGAGGACGCCCTTGGCGAGAAGCGTATTGGCCCCGCGGGTAGCGTCGTGTGCTGCAGCATTATCTTGTTTGCGCTGCTGTGTTGCGCGTGGATTGGGCCCGAGCGACTTGCCATGAGTGCGCCCTCGGTGCTGCGCGGCAAGTATTTTGAAGGTTCGGGCGTCGTGGGCATTTTTATTGGCACCGTGGCATTTGCCTTACTGGCGCCGCTTGTGGGCGGCCTGATCGACGGCGTTGACCGCAAACTTTCGGCCCGCATGCAGGGCCGCGTGGGCCCGCGCCTGCTCCAGCCTTTCTACGATGTGGTCAAGCTGCTGCGCAAGGCCCCCGCCAGCGTAAACACCATGGACGATACCTACATGGCGTGCGCGCTCATCTTTACCGTGGTGGGCGGCGGCATCTTTGTGTCGGGTTCCAACACGCTGTTGTGCGCTTTTATGGTGACCCTCGCTGCGATCTTTGTGGTGTTGGCGTCCGCCTCGACGCAAAGCCCGTTTGCCCAGGTCGGCGCCGACCGTGAGCTGCTGCAGGTCATGAGTTACGAGCCCGCCGTTTTGCTGATGAGCGTGGGCCTGTACCTTGCCACCGACAGCTTCGATTCCATCGCCGTGACGGGGCAGTCGGCCCCCATCATCGTGTACAGCGCGCCCATTTTCCTCGCGCTGCTCGCGGTGCTCACCATCAAGCTGCGCAAGTCGCCGTTTGACCTTTCGTACTCGCATCACGCGCATCAGGAGATCGTCCAGGGCGTCGCCACCGAGATGAGCGGCGGCACGCTGGCCAAGATGACCCTTATGCACTGGTGCGAGACCGTGCTGTTTTTGATGTGGGTGGGCATGTTCTTTGTTTGGGACAACCCGGTGAGCTGGGTCGTAGCCCTGGTCGTGATGGCTGCGACGTATTTTGTCGAGGTGCTGATCGACAACACCTTCGCACGCAGCACCTGGCGCAGCTGCTTTAAGCTCGGCTGGGGCGTGGCGCTGGTGTTTGGCCTGCTCAACCTTATGCCCATCCTCGTCGACGTGTTTATTTAGGAGGCGGCATCCATGGATCATAAAATGTCGCGCTCGCCGTGGGTTATTCATTACGACGGCTCGAGCTGCAACGGATGCGATATCGAGGTGCTGGCCTCGCTCACGCCGCTGTTCGATGCGGAGCGCTTTGGCGTGGTCAACACCGGCAACCCCAAGCATGCGGATATCTTTTTGGTGACGGGGTCGGTCAATGCCCAGAACCTGCCCGTCGTGCGCCAGATCTACAACCAGATGCTCGAGCCCAAGTGCGTGGTGGCCTGCGGTATCTGCGCGTGTTCGGGCGGCGTATTCCGCGACGCCTATA
>JAXKHW010000276.1:0-2356 GCA_036549635.1 Collinsella sp.
GCTATACTCTTTCCCGCTGTCCCCATCGTCTAGCGGCCAAGGACGCCACCCTTTCAAGGTGGATATCGCGGGTTCGAATCCCGCTGGGGGCACCATTTGAATTGAAGAGCCCGTTACCCTCGCGGTAGCGGGCTTTTTGCTACCCATGCGCCGGGATTCGAACCCGACAGGGTGCGGAGCTGAGGAAACGCGAAGCGTTTTCCAGCGCAGCACGCAAGGAGCGAAGCGACGCGGCGAAAGCGGGCGGCGTCAGCCGCACGCGGACATCCCGCTGGGGGCACCATTTAAATCGAGAAGCCCGTTGCCCTCGCGGCGACGGGCTTTTTTCTTCCCCAACGCCGGGATTCGAACCCCGAGGGCATTAAATCACACTGTCGTCCAAGGGCCTGTGGGCAAAAAATAGCAAATATGAGTACTGTTACCAATTTAGTAACAGCGATTTCATGCCATCAGAAGGCGATTTAGACGCCAGGGGTCCTACGGCGGAAGAATTGCAGGCGTTTATCAGCTATGTACTTGGACATATGTTGCGTAACAACCCATATTTTGTAAATAGATAATGCTACAGGACTTGTGACAGTACTCATATTTGACGTTTTTTGTCCACAACCCTTTATACCTAGGCAAGTCGGTGGCAAAACGGGCTTCAAAGCGTCCTTCGCAAACAAAAACCGGGGCCCGCACGATGCGGACCCCGGCTCAATACCGTGACGATATGTCAGTTACGCTCTACACGTAGAACAGAATGTCGTCGTAGGTCGGAACCGGCCAGTAGTCGGCGGCCACGATCTCCTCCATGGCATCCACGGCGGCGCGCAGCGTATCCATAGCGGGAACGACCTCATGTGCATACACGTTTGCCTGCTCCTGGCCATCCAGGGCCTCGGCCTTCTGATGCACGGCGTCGAGCGCCTTGATGGAGTCGTTGATGGTGGTGATACCGTTGCAGAGCTTGTTGAGCGTGTTCTGCTCGCACTGCATGGCGGCCTCGGCACCGGCGGCACGAATAGTCTCAAGGCCCTTAGCGACCTTGGTGGCATAGGCGGTAATGACCGGGCGATAGGTACGACGCGCCTCGCGAACCATCGTGGTGGCCTCGATGTTCATGAGCTTGTTGTACTTCTCGAGCTTGCAATCGTAGCGGCACTGAGCCTCGGCCCTGGTCAGGACACCCGTCTCCTCAAAGAGCGCAATGGCCTTATCGGAAACAAAGGCGGGCAGGGCGTCGGCCGTGGTCTTGTTGTTGGCAAGGCCGCGCTTCTCGGCCTCGACGGGCCACTCGTCGGAGTAGCCATCGCCGGAGAAGAGGATGCGCTGGTGGTCGGTCAGGACCTTCTTGCAGTACTCGAGCGCAGCGTCCTGGAACTCATCCTCGAGCGTACCCTCAAGCGCGTCGGCGAAGGACTTGAGCGACTTGGCCACGGCGGCATCGAGCACCAAGTTGGAGTCGGAGACGTTCTGCTCGGAGCCGCAGGCACGGAACTCAAACTTGTTGCCAGTGAAGGCAAACGGGGAGGTGCGGTTGCGGTCGGTGTTGTCCTGCATCAGCTTGGGCAGGGTATCGGCGCCCAGGTCGAGCACGCCGCGCGTGGCATGGACGGAAGCCTTGCCATCGATGATCTTCTCGACGACCTCGGTAAGCTGGTCGCCCAGGAAGATGGACATAATCGCCGGAGGAGCCTCGTTGGCGCCCAGACGATGGTCGTTGCCGGCCGAGGCAACGGAGGCACGCAGGAGCTCCTGATAGTTATCGACGGCCTCGATCACCGCGGTGAGGAAGACGATGAACTGCAGGTTGTCGAGCGGGGTGTCGCCCGGATCGAGCAGATTCTCGGACTCGGTGCCAAGCGACCAGTTGTTGTGCTTGCCCGAACCGTTAATGCCCTCGAAGGGCTTCTCGTGCAGCAGACAGACCAAGTCGTGGCGGGAGGCGATGAGCTTCATCTTCTCCATCATGACCAGATTCTGGTCGATGGCCTCATTGACTTCGCCATAGACGGGGGCGAGCTCATGCTGGCAGGGAGCAACCTCGTTGTGCTTGGTCTTGGCGGGAATGCCGAGCGCCCACAGCTCATCGTCCAAGTCCTTCATGTAGGCCGAGACGGTGGGGCGGATAGCGCCAAAGTAGTGCTCCTCGAGCTCCTGACCCTTGCATGGAGCAGCACCAAAGAGGGTGCGGCCGGTAATGACCAGGTCCTTGCGCTTGCGGTAGGCGTCCTTCTTGATCAGGAAGTACTCCTGCTCGTCGCCCACGGAAGGAACGACCTTCTTGGGGGTCTTACCGAACAGCGCCAAAACGCGCTTAGACTCACGCGAGAGCGCGGTCATGGAACGCAGCAGCGGGGTCTTCTTGTCC
>JAXKHW010000035.1:0-6263 GCA_036549635.1 Collinsella sp.
GTCCTCGTCATGTGACTCAAGTTTATCGCCGCCGCCGTTGCGACAAAGATCGACGCGTGCGCTGTTGGTGAGTGCGGTTTGGGGCGTATAAGCCGATGTTGCCTGCATGTGCACGACTGCGCCCCGAGCGTCTGCACCAAGGATTGCTTTGGCATCGTCAAGGTCGTCGTGCTCATCTTTGAGATCATCGCGGGTCCAAGAATCCGCATCGCTTCGAGTCGTAAAGTCGGCGGCTACCGCACCGTATTCAATTCGAATGGCCGTTACGACGGTATTGGATGCAAGGTCGAGTTCTTTCGTCTCGAGTGTGGTGGATTCCGTGGTCGAGATATCCGCCTTCCAGAGGTGCCAACCGTCGTAATCGGCGAGGCGACAGTCCTCACCCAGGCTCTCTTTTACTTCGTCGGACTCAAGCCAAGGATTTTCGTGCCCATCGTCAAGTGTCGCGTTTGCCGGCTCATCGACGTCTGTCGAGTCCAACGGCGTCGTGCGATACCATACGTTGCACAGACCGTTGAGGTCGCCGATGGCGACGGGGGTTTCGATTGAGATGAATCTCGCCGTGCCGTCTTTGGCGCACTCAAGATCATCGGTAATCGTAAACTCATCAACCCAAGTAGCGGAATCGTTTCGAGCATCGATGGTATAGGAGAAAAGCCCATCACTATTGGTTTGCGTCGTGGCGCGGTTTTTACCATCGCCGTTAGCCAACAGGCCCTTTTCGATAGGTTGGACAAGTTCCTGACGCTTGTCGACCTGCCCCTTGATCTCGATGGGCGCATCCTTCATCGCGACGGATTGGACTTCTCCCGTATCCTTTATTTCAAACGTTATTTCCTCGGCAAGGTCATAGGTCCGCGGAGACATCATTTCGCGCAACGAGTAGGTGCCGGGTGCAAGATGTTCGACGCGGTGTGGCTTGTCGGATGAGGTCCAGGAGTCTATTTCGGTTTTATCGGGACCATATAAGGTGAGTTGTGCGCCTTCCACTTCCTGCTCACCGCTTGCATCGACCTTGGAGATATCAACCTTGGTGTAATCGTCGGATACGTTAAGCCGTGCTTCTACAACGGGTGTTTTCTGGTCGGCATAAGTAAGGTCGACAATATGGGTTGTCCGATCGAGCAAGAAGCCTGCCGGCGCTTGAGTCTCGACAACCTCGTAGCGTGCGGTGCCAAGTCCCAGCGGGAGGTTGTCCGCGCGTGCTTCTCCAGTTTCATCCGTCGTGATGGTAGCGACAGTCTCACCGTCGAGCGCGGCAATGCTACCGTCGGGGCGCACGATATCACTCGAGGCACGGATCTCAAAGACGGCGCCCGCGAGGCTGCTGCCGTCTATGGCATCGGTTTTAACGATCCTGATGTTTCCGGTCGCGGCGTGGTCATAATACGAGGCGATTGCAACGGGCGTTAGGTTCATGTCGGCGGGTATGTTTACCTCGATCTCCTCGCCGACAAGATAGGGCTCTTTGGCCGAGGTTTCGCGTACATAATAGGTGCCCGGCACGAGCGATTCGGGCAGTGTGACGGTCCCGGTCGCGTCAGTCGTAAAGGTGTCCATTACGTTATGTGTTGGATACCAGCAAGTTTGTGAGACAGATTCGTGATTGCTGTCGAGTAGTTGGAAGGTGAATCCGGCTAGTGGAACAGAAGCGCCTGTTTGGGCATCGCGTTTTACAATCTGGAGATGCGTCGACAGAGCATGGTTGTCCACGATATATTGAAGCTCGGCGCCGTTGGAAAACTGATTGGCCCCGACGGTCCATTCCCCTGCACGTTTAAAACCCTCGGGGACGGTTTCCGGAACCTCGCGAACCGTGTAGCCGGCACGGTCGTATGGGACGGCTCCGTGGACACCGGCGGGTCGCTTGCCTGCGCCGAACCATGCTTCGGGCTGATCTTTGGTGGAGGCAAAGCCATAGACGTTTGTGGTCAGTGTGCCAACAACCTGCTGAGAGCTGTTGCTGACAACCTCAAAGACAACACCACCCGCCGGCTGCTCCAGGCCGGATTGGTCGCTATTGCCGTAATCCTTGAATTTGGAAATCTCAAGGTTAAACGCAATGGGGATATCGGAAACGCGAGATTCGATCTCGACCACGCCTGAATCGCCGAGCTGGTCGGCTCCAACGGTATAGGTCCAGCTGTCGTTGGATGGCAGGTAGCCCTCGGGGGTTTTTGATTCGTAGATGGTAAAGGTTCCTAAGGGGACATCGGCGAGGGTGGCCCGACCGCTTTCGTCGGTCGTGAGGATTTGTGCCCATCCAGGGGTTGATTGCGACACACACGTGAACTCTGCTCCTGCGAGTGAAGATCCCACCTGGGGGCCGGCATTCGTCGCGGCATCGAGTTTTACGATACGCAGATTGATGGTGCCGGGCTGTTCATCAATGGCGACCCGCCCGCCGTCATTCCCCGTGGTAAAGGCAATACGATCGTGGCGGGGGACATAGCCGGCCGGCGCCTTCGTTTCAACTAGGTAGTATGCCGTGTTGGGTAGAAGTGTTGCTTGCGCTCGACCGTTGCTGTCCATCTTGATGGTGCCGACACGCGCGCCGCTGGCGCTCTCAAAAATATCGAATGTTGCCCCGGTAAACTGATAGGTATTGTTTCCGCTGGTAATAACGGTGTTAGCAGACTGCTTTTGGAAGGAAACAGAGACCGCCGGCAGTACATAGAGCATGTCTTGACGTTTGCTGCCGCCCGATACGGCTCCTAGATAGCGTCGCGCGCGGTGCGGAGCGGCTTTGATGCTTCCTGATTTTGCGCTGTCGTGGAGCCACCGCGCAGCCGCCACGACTTCATTGTCGGCGGTAAAGTGTCCGCTCTTGGTTTTGCCCTGAGCGGTCGTGTAGGAGTAGGTGCCGTCGACATGGGTAGTGCCGTTGAGCATCCATACGGCAAGCTGGGTGGCGGCGCGGGCGCGATCGGGTGAAAGATGGTAACCGCCAAACGACGTGGCGGTAGGATATCCGTGACAAACGATTGCCGCGAACTCGTCGTCGAGCCACACCCAGCCTTGATCAAAGTTGAGCCATGGGCCGCCCGGTTTGGTGGGGCCGGGGCGCTCCTGGTTCATGCAGTAGGCAATCGAGGTGTCTTGAGCTTCATACTTGCCGATGAAGAAGGGTCCACAATCATCGCTAATAGTGCGGAAGCCGAGCTGGTCGTAGCCATCGACGGCAAATGCGGCTCCCGGTGCCAGGCAGCCGAAAAGCAGGAAGAGGAGCAGGAGCAGCGGACCTGTTGCGATTGCGCTGTGGACAGAGTGCGTGGGTGCGTTGGACATGGCTGCTCCTTATCCCTCGTGCGCCGCACGGGGAGGCTGCGACGCGTAGGATGAGGCTACCCCCGAGGTTCATGCGGGTAAGTACCGGAGCCTGACCAAAAGCTTGCCCGATTTCTGACAAATCGAGCTCAAATACAACAATCAGATAAAAGTGCAGGTAAAAGATGGTAAGAAAAGAAAGACAAAGGTCCTCATCTCCACAATTGGCGCGGTTTTCAAATGATTCTCCACAGCTAAAACAAGCATCACCACCCTTGTATCGAACAAGACAACCGCGTTATACTAGCCAACGCACAAGCGGGCATCGCCAAGTGGTAAGGCATCAGCTTCCCAAGCTGACACTCGCGGGTTCGAGTCCCGTTGCCCGCTCCATTCGAATTTCAGGCACGGTAACGTTTCGTTACCGTGCCTTTTTCAATAAAGTGCCGGGACTCGAACCCGACAGGGTGCGAGCGTTAAATAAACGCGAAGCGTTTGTAGCGAGCAGGCGAAGGCGCCGACAGGCGCCTGAAGCCGGTGCGGATTTGCGAAGCAAATACGCGGACGTCCCGTTGTCCGCTCCATGGAGCACAGAAGACCTCGGGACGGCCAATTCAACAAAGTCTTCCCCATCGTCACCGTGAATCCGAGGGGATCGACCGCAGCCGGTGCGGATTTGCGAAGCAAATGCGCGGACGTCCCGTTGCCCGCTCCAATTCCAAAATGTTAGGTTAATGCCTGCTGCCCATACTTGCACCTGCGCACGGTACAATGGTTGGGTTACGACCAACGTGCCAATAACCAAAAAGGAGCCGCTATGATCGATCGCTATACCCGCCCGGAGATGGGACACATCTTCTCCCTCGAGAACAAGTACGCCATTTGGCAGGAGATCGAGGTCTTGGCCTGCGAGGCCCAGGCGGAGCTCGGCAAGATCGGTATTTCCAAAGACGAGGCCCAGTGGATCCGCGACCATGCCAACTTTGAGAAGGCGAAGGTCGATGAGATCGAGGAAGTCACGCGCCACGACGTCATTGCCTTCCTGACCAACATGAAGGAGTACATCGATGCCGATGTTCCCGAGGGCGACCCCAAGCCCAGCCGCTGGGTTCACTATGGCATGACCAGCTCCGATCTGGGCGACACGGCCCTGTGCTACCAGCTCACCCAGGCCTGCGACCTGATCATCGAGGACGTCAAAAAACTCGGCGAGATCTGCAAGCGTCGCGCCTTTGAGGAGCGCAACACGCTCTGCGCCGGCCGTACTCATGGCATCCATGCCGAGCCGATGACCTTCGGCATGAAGTTTGGCTCTTGGGCCTGGGAGCTCAAGCGCGATCTGGATCGTCTTGAGGACGCCCGCAAGAATGTTGCCTTCGGTGCTATCTCGGGCGCTGTCGGCACGTACAGCTCCATCGAGCCGTTCGTCGAGGAGTACGTCTGCGAGCACCTGGGCCTGGTCCACGATCCCCTGTCCACGCAGGTCATCAGCCGCGATCACCATGCCTACCTTGCCGGCGTGCTTGCCACTACAGCGGCCACCTGTGAGCGCATCGCTACCGAGGTTCGCAATCTACAGAAGACCGATACGCTCGAGGCCGAGGAGCCGTTCCGTAAGGGTCAAAAGGGCAGCTCAGCCATGCCGCACAAGCGCAACCCCATCACCATGGAGAAAGTCTGCGGTCTGTCGCGCGTCGTGAAGTCCAACGCCCAGGTTGCCTTCGATAACGTCGCCCTGTGGCACGAGCGTGACATTTCGCACTCCTCTGCCGAGCGCGTCGCCCAGGCCGATAGCTTCATCGCCCTCGACCACATGTTCCAGTGCCTCATCCGCGTTATCGACGGCCTGCAGCTGTATCCCGCCCGCATGATGGCCAACCTCAATAAGACCCGCGGCCTCATCTTCTCTTCCAAGGTACTGCTCGCCCTCGTCGACACGGGCATCACCCGCGAGGACGCGTACGCCATTGTGCAGGAGAACGCTATGGCAACCTGGCACGAGGTACAGGATTGTGTCTCCGGCCCCACCTTTAAGGAGCGTCTCGAGGCCGACCCGCGCTGCACCGTCAGTCAGGAGAAGCTCGACGAGATCTTTGATCCGTGGGACTTCCTCACCCGTATCGACACGGTCTTTGATCGTCTGGAGCAGCTGAGCTTCGAGTAGGTTCGGGCATAACGTTAGCTTTTTAGGGCGCTTTGCTGGTAATGTGTGTTGCCGGCAAAGCGCCTCGTTGCATTTAGGGAAAGACGGGGATAATAGTCGTCTCGAATAACATTCTGAGAGGGGATCGCATGATTTCGTTTGATTACAAGCCTCAGGGCGTGTGTGCTCGCAATATTCACCTTGACCTTTCCGATGACGGCAACAAGGTGGTGGGCGTTGAGTTTACCGGCGGCTGCGACGGCAATCTCAAGGCTATCTCCAAGCTGGTCGAGGGCGCTCCCGCCGATCGCGTAATCGAGGTTCTCGCCGGTAATACCTGCGGTATGAAAAAGACCTCCTGCGCCGACCAGCTTACGCGCGCTATCGAGGCCGCTCGCGCCGAGATCGCCTAATGGGTATCGCCGATCACATCAAGAACGGAATATCGCGTCGCGGCTTTGTACTCGGTGGGGCTGCCGCGGGCGCTGCCACGGTGCTTGCCGGATGCTCGAAAAAAACGGGTACCAGCGATGATGTCGCCGGCGAGCCGCAGGTTATCAAGGACGATTCCAAAATCATCTCGATTACGGATGAGTATGAGGCTGTCGACATCGATCTTGAGCCGGCGTCATCGTGGACGCTGCCTCTGGGTACGCTGCTGTACTACTGCGACGGCGATTACGCCGCGGCGATGATGGCGCCCGCATCGGCACTGCACGCCAACACACTCGGCGTGCTCAACCTGGGCGATGGCTCGCTTACCACATTAATCGAGGATCCTATCGAGGGCACGGGATACGCATTCTACGATGTCCGTGCCGGCGACGGCGTATTCGCGTGGGTTGAGATGAAC
>JAXKHW010000277.1:0-4326 GCA_036549635.1 Collinsella sp.
CCACAATATGGGCGGCTTCCCAAATGAGCGGATCATCGTCTTGCGGCTCGGCGACTCCGGTACGGACAATGCCGCCGCCACCCGCCATGGACATGGAAGCGGGCGCCACGGCAGACAGAATCTCCTCGTGGTAGTCGGGCTCGCTCTGCGACTTGACGAACTCGACAATCTCGTTGATCTCATCATCCGAAACAAAGCATCCCTGAATACGGCGAGGCTTGCCCCAGTCGACCTTGGAGAACAGCATGTCGCCCAAACCGGTAAGCTTTTCGGCACCCATCTGGTCGATGATGACGCGCGAGTCGATACCCGTGGCGACGTTAAAGGCGATGCGGTTGGTGATGTTGGCCTTGATAAGGCCCGTCACCACGTTGGAGCTGGGGCGCTGCGTGGCCACGATAAGATGAATACCGGCGGCACGGCCCAGCTGGGCGATACGCACAATCGACGCCTCGACGTCCTTGCCGGCAACCATCATCAGGTCCGAAAGCTCGTCAATAATGATGACCAGGTAGGGCATCTTTTGCGGCGGGTTGTCGTAATGCTCAAACTCGCCGGCGGCCTGCTTTTCGTTGTAGGTCGAGATCTTACGCACGTTAAGGCGCTCGAAGACCTTCAGGCGACGCTCCATCTCGGACACGGCCCATTGCAGAGCGCTCGCGGCCTGCTTGGGTTCGGTAACGACCGGTACATAAAGATGCGGCAGGCCGTTATAGCCCGCAAGCTCGACGCGCTTGGGGTCGACCATGATCAAGCGAACGTCCTCGGGAAGCGCGCGCATGAGCAGGGTCGTGATGATGGAGTTGATCATCACCGACTTACCGGAACCAGTGGTACCGGCGATCAGCAGGTGGGGCATCTTGGCAAGGTCGGCGACGACCGGCGTGCCCTCGGCATCGCGCCCGATTGCGAGCTCGAGCGGACCGCCCTTCACATAGGGCAGCACGTCGCCCAGGTTGACGTTCTGGCGCTTGCGATTGGGGATCTCGATGCCCACGAGCGAGGTGCCGGGGATCGGGGCAAAGATACGCACCGACTGGGCAGCGAGCGAAAGCGCGATATCGTCCTCGAGGCTCGAGATCTTGCTCACGCGCTCGCCCTCGCCAGGTTGCAGCTTAAAGGTCGTCACCGTGGGGCCGGCGATCCAGCCGACCACGCGGGCACTGCGGCCAAACTCAAGCAACGTGGACTGAAGCGACTCGGCAGTCTGTTCCAGCTCCTTGTCAGAAGACGCGGAGGACGCCGACTGCGGGTTGGCATGCAGGATTTCGAGTGGCGGAAGCTTAAGGCCATCCTCTTCTTCGCCCTCGTTATCTGCGGCGCCGCCGTCCGCTCCCCCATCCCTAGCCGCAGCCGATCCGACAGCACTCGAGGCAGGCGCATCGGCAACCTTGGGATGCTTCAAGAAGTCGGGAATCTGAGGTGCTGCCGAGACAGGATTCACGGCAAACGGCGGCTCGGACTCGTCAATCTTATCGGGGTCGTCTTCCATCGAAAGCTGGCCGGTTACCTGTTCGCGCTTGGCATGGCGACTCGGCAGCAAAGTTGTCTTTGCGGTCTCAATCGGCGCCTCGTCGTCCTCGTCATCGCCCTCAGTGAGCTCAATCTCGCTATCGGACCAAGACGGGTCGGGCTCACTCGTATTGAGCTTAGGCGCAGCCTTGCCCTTCTTGGCATGGCGGCGCGGCAGCAGCGTCGTCTTAGCGCGCTCGGCCTCCACGGCATCGGATACGTCGACAAACGGATCCTCGTCCTCGTCGTCATTGTCCAAAACCGGGTCCACATCGTTGCCCATGACCGTGGTCACTGCAGCATCGGAGCCCTTTTGACGAAGAATGCTCAGGTGCGGACGGGCAACGCCGGGCACCGACAGGGCTTCGTCGTCACCCCACGGACTCGCGTTAACATCGGCACGACGGCGCTCGGCAAAATCGGCCGCACGGTCGCGAGCAGAGCGCAAAACGCCGCCCACCGAAAAGCCGATGATGACCAAGCCCACGACGACAAGGCCCAACAGGACTACCATCGCGATAGGCTTACCCAGGGCATTCTGCAGCGCACTCGCAATAAACGCACCGATGTAGCCACCCGAGGCGGACAAATTTTGCGGCGTGAACATAAGGTCACACGAGACACTCGTACCCGGCACCATCAGCGAAAGAATGGAAACGACGGCGATAAAGACCACGGCGCCGCCCGCAACAGAGCGCACGTTGAGCGGCGAGTCCTCGCCTAAAAAGAGTGTGGCGGCAAACAGCAAAATGACGATCGGCAGCACGTAGGCGCCCAGACCAAAGCCCAGGTGGTAGAAACCAGCAACCGCAGCCGTAACGGGTGCGGTCGCCGGCGAAATCACGGCAATGAAGGACGCAATCGCCAAAACGGCGATGACCACGCCGGCGATATCGCGGTTGGCCGAGGGCTCGACCAAGGGCTCAAAATCGTCGAAGTCGGCCTCGTGGCCCTTATTGGCACGCAGATGGGAACCGGCACCCTTAGCAGATGCCGGTTGGTTATTGGCCTTATTGCCTTTGGCGTTTTGTGCAGATCCGCGCGCCAAACTAAACCTCCATGACGACCGGGATGATCATCGGACGGGTGCGCGTACGGCTCCAAATAAAGTTGGAGAGCGAATCGCGCACGGCCTTGCGAATGGCATCGGAGCCGCTGCTCGTAAAGCTAAACTTGCCCTTCTCGATCGTCTTCATAATGGATGCGGAGGCATCCTCGGAGAACTGGTCGTCGATGGCAAACGAGACACCGCGGCCCGAGAACTCGATGGCCTCGATCTTCTTGTGCTTGAGCGAGACGATGGCAACGGCCGTGACCATACCGTCGTTGGCGAGCTTTTGGCGATCGCGCAAGACAATGGGGTCGGTATCGCCGATACGCAGGCCGTCGACGTAGACGACGCCGGACTCGACGGGTGTACCGCGCTTGACGATACCGCCGCGCATCTCGAGCGTGTCGCCGTTATCGAGGATAAAGATATGATCGTCCTTGATGCCCATCTTGCGGGCGAGCTGGGCATGAGCGCGCAGATGCACGGCCTCACCGTGAACCGGCATAAAGTACGTGGGTTTGGCCATGGCCATCAGGAGCTTGAGCTCCTCCTGGCTACCGTGACCGGAGACGTGGACGAGAGCGCGGTTCTTATCCCACACGTCGCAGCCGAGCTTGGCCAGGCTGTTGACGACCTGCTGGACGGCCTTCTCGTTGCCGGGAACGGGAGTTGCCGAGAGGATGACGGTATCGCCCTCGTGGATAGAGAGCGTCTTGTGCTCGCCATTGGCCATGCGGGACAGGGCCGACAGCGGCTCGCCCTGCGAACCGGTGCACATGACGACGATCTTGTCGTCGGGCAGGTTATCGATATCGAAGGCATCAATGATATCGGCATCGTCGATGTTGAGGTAGCCCAGCTCGCGCGCGACGCGGGTGTTGGTGAGCATGGAGCGACCGGTCACAACGACCTTACGGCCGCACTTGCGGGCGGCATCGCAGATCTGCTGCAAACGATGGATATGGCTCGAGAACGACGCGACGAACACGCGACCCGGGGCGTTCTTGATGGCGTGCAGCAGATTGGGACCAACCTCGGCCTCTGACTTGGTAAAGCCGGGAACCGTGGCATTGGTGGAGTCGGAAAGCAGCAGGTCGATGCCCTGCTTGGCAAAGCGGCTGATAGCGGCGTAGTCGGGCGTAACGCCGTCGATGGGCGTCTGGTCGAGCTTAAAGTCGCCGGTGTGCATAACGGTGCCCTGATTGGTGCGAATGAACACGCCCAGAGCGCCGGGGATGGAGTGCGTCATCGAGAAGAAGTCGAGCGAGATGCCACCCAGATTGACGTGGCTGCCGCCCTTGACCTCACGGAACTTGGGCGCGCGGATGCGGAACTCAGAAAGCTTGCCCTCGATAAAGCCAAGCGTCAGCTTGCTCGAGAAGATGGGCACCTTGTTGTTGAGGTCCTGCAGCAGATACGGAAGCGAACCGGTGTGGTCCTCGTGGCCGTGGGTGACGACGATACCGCGGAGCTTCTCCTCGTTTTCAAGAACGTAGGTGTAGTCAGGAAGCACCAGGTCGATACCGGGCTGGGAGTCGTCGGGGAACATGAGGCCAGCGTCGACGAGCACCATGTCGTCGCCGCACTCGAAGACCGTCATGTTCTTGCCGATGCCGTCAAGGCCGCCGAGCGGGATGATCTTCAAGGGAGATGATTTTTTAGCTGCCATAGGTTAGTGTTGTTTCCTTTCTTCGAAACGGGTCTGGAACAACCGACGGGGCGCTTCTGGCAAACCGACCGCCGGGAACGTACAAACATGCATC
>JAXKHW010000278.1:0-3117 GCA_036549635.1 Collinsella sp.
AACAGTCCGTATTTCACCGCAACTTATTGAAGGTGGACCGCGAACGATTTCGCTATCGGGAGTCGGCGTAGGGTTTTATTGTCGGAATGCCGTAACCGCGCATCATGGCACCGAACGATTCTGCGTCGTAGGTGTCCGAGAGTTTGAAATGAATGACGTTGTGGCCCATGGCGCGAAGGTTCGCGTCGCGCATGAGGGCCGCTCGATACGTTTTTGCCGCCGCCCGCTCTGGATCATTTTGAGCCTCGTCTTCAAACTTGCCTAGCCCATGCAGCTCTGCCAGCGTCCATGAGCCGTCTGGCATCTGCCAGCCATAATCTGCTAGATAATAGCCAGCGTTTCCCGGTCGCGTTATCTCAACTTGAAGCTCGGGCGCGGCAACCCCAGCGAGAATCATCGCTGCTCTCGCCTCAGACTCGCCGCCATTGTCTGACCTGCCGTCCATATACTCAAAAACGTCAAAAGCACGCGCGATGCCATGCAGCCCTCGACAATTTGCCTGCGCATATGCTCGCAGCTCTTCGCGTTCGACATCGTACTCACGGGCCAAGCCATCGACATAACCCAGCGCATAGCGAAAGGCGCTCGATCGCGCGATATCAACAACCGTTCGACACGGATCCGTCAGTGTAAACAGACCAAGCCGCCACACTTCGCCCGGGCGCCAGCGCTTGTATTCAACGAACTCATACGTATCACGCCTTGTAGACCGTGGCAGCAGCACTTGCACTTTATCCAGAAGCGTATACGCCGAGCCGATGCCGTAGAGCAACGCTGCTGTCGCTCCGCAAAACACAGCATCCGGTTCAACGACCGCAATAGCGGATGCCAGCTGAAAGATACGATCTTCAACCCCAAGATTATTCCAATAGACCGGATCCGCATACACATGGTTGTAAAGACGAAGCATGAGCTCTTCCTGCATAAGCTCGCGCGCACGGCGTTCATCCCAAGGATCAATTGTTATAAGCAGCTGTCCATCTTGATGAATTCCAACGGCCGAGAATAGCATCCTTGCATAGGACTGCGGAAAATGTTTGCCTTTATCGAGCATGGCCAACCCCATAACCATCACGGCGGAGAGAATACCATTACGCTATCGCATGCTTCCGTCCGCAGGCCTTGCCAAAAGCTGACCAAAAGCTTGACGTCGCAGGTCAGAGCTTCAAAAAATATTTCCACTCTCGGTAGACGGTCGCTACGATCCTCCCAACGGCATCAAAATCCAACCTTACAAATAGTTGCGGTGAAATACGGACTACATGGGCCATAAAAGCCGAAAAACAGTCCGTATTTCACCGCAACTTAGAAGGGGATGTGGGGTCCCCGGCATATATATGAAAACAGCTCTGGTCCCAAAAGGAGCCAGAGCCGTTCGTCTATCTAATGGAGCGGGCGACGGGAATCGAACCCGCGTCATCAGCTTGGAAGGCTGGGGTTCTGCCATTGAACTACGCCCGCAAGATATGGTCGGGACGACAGGATTTGAACCTGCGACATCCTGCTCCCAAAGCAGGCGCGCTACCAAACTGCGCCACGTCCCGAAGGTGTTGAGCAGCTAAGGTCTAAACCTTGCGTGTCCCAAAGCGAAGGAAATTATAGGGGAGACTCCCCGCCTGTGCAAGCGCAGAAACCCTAGCTCCTCGAATGTGCGACAAACTTGCTGTGGAGCAGACCGATCACAAACGCCGCCACGGCAACCGGCGCCCACGCGGCACCGATATCCGCCAGCGGAAGAACATCAAACGGTAGCCACGCGCCCGCAAAGAACGCATCGCGGACCGAGGTGATCACGCTCTGCACGGCAACCACACCGCCGACCCAGACCCACACCTGCGGATGAGCGTCGCAAAAGCCGTGTACCAAACCCATGAGAACCAGCACGATGGCGACGGGATACAAGGCGTTAAGCATGGGCACCGAGAACATAAGGATCACGTCGAGGCCCACGTTGGAGAGCACGCACGAAAACGCTGCGAACACAAAGGCGAGAACCGCAAAGGGACGGCGCATGGCCTCCTCGGAAGCCTCCGCTCCCCCTTTAACCACATACGTCTCGCAGAAGTAGCGCGAGCAGCAGCTGATGAGGCCGATGCACACGTTCATGCAGGCGAGGAAGAAGATGGCGAAGACCACGACCGTGCCGGCAAGGCCAAAGTGCATGGAGGCAGAGCGGGCAAGGATGGCGGCGCCGTTGGTGGCGTCGGGCATCACGGTGCCGAGCTGCATTCCGGCAAGGCCCAAGCCACAGTAGATGATGGCCATGAGCACGCCGGCGATAACGCCGGAACGCGAAATCTCAAAGGCCACGCGCTTGTCATCGGTAACACCCAGCTCGTGGATGGTCTCGGCGATGATGATGCCGAAGGCGAGCGACGCAAGCAGGTCCATGGTCTGGTAACCGGTCAAAAAGCCCTGCACGGCGGCGCCCGCATCGTAGGGAGCCTGAGGCGCGGCAGCCGGTCCCAGCGGCGAGATCACGGCAGCACCCACGACCAGCACGATGAGCGCAATGAGCGCGGGGCCCGTAATGCGGCCGAGTACGCGTGTGATGACACCCGGGCGCAGCGTGAGCGCAAACGCGACGACGAAGAACCCGATGGCAAACACCAGACGTGCCGTGCCAAGCGAAACGCTCTCAGGTAGCAACGGTACCAGCATTTCGAACGCCGTAGAGCTTGTGCGAGGAATGGCCAGGCACGGACCGATGGCCAGATAGACCGCCGCAACGAAGAATTCACCAAACTTGGGATGCACGCGGCCGGCCAGCTCGCGGGCCGTGCCGGCGAGCGCGACGGCGATAAATCCCATGACGGGCAAACCGATAGCGGCAATCAGAAAGCCGAACATGGCGACCGGCGTGGCTGAACCTGCTTGCAGCGCCAGCAGCGGCGGAATGATAAGGTTGCCGGCGCCAAAGAGCATCGAGAACAGGGCGATGCCGACGGTAACGACATGGTCGGAGCGCAGACCACGCGAGGCGGATGAGACCATAGACACACCTTTCGGGTCGAAACAAAAACGGGACGGGCAAAAGACCCGTCCCGCAAGTATATACGCTCTAGCAGGCTAAATCGCGCAAAGCGTCAATCGCGGTGTCGACTTCCTCGTCCGTGT
>JAXKHW010000279.1:0-12275 GCA_036549635.1 Collinsella sp.
ACGGGATCATCGTCGTGAAGCACGCGGACAACGGTATGCCCGCATGTCGAGCCGGCGTCTTCCGCTCCCCCGTCACCGACTGCACCAACACGCCCACAAGGGAGCACTTCGACCTCGGGACCCCCGAGCACGAGGCGGAGAACCGTCGCGCCTACCAGCGCCGCCTCGACGAGTCAGCTGCTGGGAAGATGCGCGAGGAGGCCTCGACCTGGTGCCCAAAGTGGCCCGAGCCGGAGAAGAAGAACGGGAGCAAGCCGGGCGGCAAATTCAGCGGGCTCTCGCTCGACTAGGGAGGCGACCATGACGGCGATAAAGCAGACGAGCGTCTGCAGCGAGAAGCACCTCGCGAGACTCAGGGATTACCTCTCCTGGGACCGCGACAAGGCGCTCGCCCACGGCACGCAGAACATCATCGACGATGACCGCTGGTTTCAGGAGATGGCAGACACGAGGGCGGCCATGGGTCACGACAGGCCCGGCAAGGCCGGTGCCAAGTGTACCTACATGCAGCACCAGATACTCGGGTTCCTCCCCGACGAGTGCGACCTCAACGGCGGGAAGATGACGCCGGAGCTGTGCATGCGCTATGCGAGGGAGTACGTGGCCGAGCGCTACCCCAACCAGGAAGTCGTGATGGTGCTGCACCGCGAGCGCTGCCGCGCGGACGCCACCGACCGTTACGCCGTGCACCTCGGCATCAACCGCAGTGATCTGGAAACCGGCCGAAGGCTCGACGAGGGCCCCGCCCGAAAGGCGGCGGCATCACGCGTGAAGACCGTCCGTACCCTGGACGAAAGGTACGGCCTCAGGCAGCTTGAGCGCGGCAAGGCCAACTCGCGCGTCCACGCGAGGCAACCCGGCACGGAAGAGCGCGACATGGCCCGAAAGGGGCAGGCCGAGCGCTCGGAGAACGCCCGCGCCCGCGTCGCGGTCGCCCGCCGAATCGAGGAGGTCGGGCGCATGCGCGACTGCCCCGACCGGATGGGCGAGCTTGAGCGGCGGCTCAGGCGGGACGGCATCGAGCTCGCCAGGTCGAAGGGCGGGAGCCTCCAGTACCGCTTCCCCTCGAAGTCTCTCGGGGGCATGAGGAAGGTCAACGGCGGAAGGCTCGGCTTCGCAGTCGACTACTCGACTGGCATCGCCGTCCGCTTCACGCTGCGCGGGATAGCGACGGCGATGCGGGCGTTCTGGGAGCTTGAGCGAAAGGCGCTGGAGAACCAGAACGGCCGAGACGACTGAGCATTTGGGCCGGGACGCAACAGGCGTCCCGGCCCTTTCTTTTGCCCTTCGGCGAGAGCGACCTCGGAGCGGTTCGCCGTCCCGCCGCAGGCGGGCAAGATGATTCCGTGCAACGGAATCCATATCTTGCATGCACGGAGCGAACCGGTTGCCGAGGCAACGCGAGCCCGGGCAGGTGAGCGACGGTTGAGCCGACGCCGAGGAGACGCGACCCATGGGGAGCGTCGTACGACGGCGCTCGGCGACCCGACGCGAGAGGCCCCGCCCGGCGACCACGGCGGAGCGATGGCGACTTCTGGAAGCCATCGAGCGCAGCCGTTCGCCGGGTGGGGCCGGTGTGAGCGGAGGCGGACGAAACGCGACCCTGGGGAGCGTTGCCAGGGAGCCGCAGCGAGAGCGACGCCGCGCGTCGCGGGGGTCCCGCCCATAAGCGGGACCCATCGGCCGCAAGGCCGATTGCTACACCCCGACCCTCTCGGCGTACAAGTTGAAGAGGTGGGCGACAATCTTCTCCTCGTCTCCGCCGAAATCAACGCCATAGGCGGCCTCAACGGCAGTGTCGAGCGCCTTGTGCGCCGCCATCAGCTCGGGGAAGAACGTCTCGTTCTTGGGATCGTACATGTCCGCGAGCGTCGCACCTTCTTGGGCGTCACGGGCATCGAGCACGGCCTGGGCGCAGCGCTCGACTTCCTCGCGTTGGGATTCCGTGGGCTCGGGCCAGACGAAGTTGTTGTAGTCAATACCAGCCGAGTACTGATAATCATCTTTCAGTCTTCCGGTCACGACCCTAACCCATGCATTATGAAATTGGGACTGCAACACCCCATATTGATAGAGAGTTGCATTTGGGATAAGACGAACTTTATTGCTACAAAAGACCTCAGCATCGACGAACCCCATTGGGATGTATCGCCTTCGGCTTGATGAAACCTCTGGTATCAAGATTGAATCTGTATCCGACAGGATTTCAGTTCCAAAATGGGCAGGGCACTCCGCAGCCTTAACGGTCTGACTTCTCTTGCTCTTGAGCCGATACCGGCGTACCGCTTCAACCCTTTCCCTGCATTTAGGCAGATTCTTTAGCTCATCCCAATTTGCGTTCCCAAGCCATAAACACCAACGGCTTTTGCCACGGATAAATTCTTGTGATCCAAGCCACTTGTGAAAAAATTTCTCTGCACCAGGTTCACTTTGCAAGAATTCGATTTTCTGCTCATCAGTGAAAAGGTAATTGCCGTCGTCTATAGGCTGGGAGCCTATTCCCATTTCTGGAACATCTGATAATGGCTTACTTCTGCTGTAGACAAAAACGTCCGGAGCGTCTTTCAGATACGCATTGATTCGAGCCGTGGGAATCTGTTCTTCGTCGCTGTCCGGGGTCGCGTGGTAGAAGAGCGTCTTGTTCCCCGCTTCGCGGGAGAACCCGACGATGACGCAGAACACGTGTGCCTTGTCCGCCGCCTCGTTGTCCCACCTGAACGTGTTGTGTGCGAAATCGATGTGGATGCCCATGTCATGCAGGGGTTTCCAGAGGTTGGCAACCTGCTCACCCTGGCAGATGGAGTTCGTCGAGACCAGGGCGCAGCGCGTGCGCTTTCCCTGCGTGAACCTCGCGGCCTTCATGTACCAGGCCCCGCAGTAGTCGATGTTGCCCGCGTTCTTCGCTCCGTCGAAGACCTCAAGGAGCTCTGCCTTCTGCTCCTTGGATTGGTTGCGAGCACCCAGGAACGGCGGGTTGCCCACAAGATAAGTAAGGTCATCGGGGAACACCTCGGACCAATCGGTCTTGAGGGCGTTGCCCTCATGAAGGTTGCTGAGGCTCCTGAGCGGCAGGAAGTCGAAGTCATAACCGACGTATATCTCCTGCGTCTTTCGGAGCATCTGCTCCTCGGTGATCCAAAGGGCGGTCTTGGCGACCGAGACGGCGAAGTCGTTTATCTCGATGCCGTACAGCTGGTCTAGGGACACGCGGACAGGGCTGTCCTGCGCGACGACGAGGGACGTCTGCCCCGCGTTGCCGGTCTCCTCGCTGAGCTCGTCCTCGATGATTCGGTTCTCGATGGTGCGCAGCTGCCGGTACGCCTCGGTAAGGAAGTTGCCCGAGCCGCATGCCGGGTCGCCGATGGTGATGGAGGCCACCTTGTCGTGCAGCCTCGCCAGGGCCTGCTTGCGCTTGGCAGCCGTCCTCTCGCCCTCGGCCTCGTGCAGCTCATCCCACAGCTCGTCGAGGAAGAGCGGCCTGAGGCAGCGCTCGATATTCTCGACGCTCGTGTAGTGCATGCCCCCGGCATGGCGCGTCTCGGGGTTCAGCGTGCCCTCGAACACGCCGCCAAAGATGACGCCCGAGATCTCACGCCAATCGAAGTCCCGGGACGCGTCGGTGATTGCCTCGAGAATCTCCGGGGTCATCTGCGGGACGATGATGGAGGAGTCGGCGAACAGCCCACCGTTCACATACGGGAAGGCCGCGAGGTCCTCGTCCATGTACTCGTCCCTCTGCTCTAAGGGCGTGTCGATCGCCTCGAACAGGTCCACCAGCTTGCGGCGGAGCTTGGCAGGGTCACCCTCGCAGTACTTACCGAACGCCTGGTGCGATTGCAGGAGGTCGGCGTCCTCGGCGTAGAGCAGGAAGATGATTCGGGTGATGAGCACGTTGAGCGAGCGCTGCTCCTCCTGTGCACGCTCGTCCTTCTCCTCAATGTGGTGGTACTGCTTGGCGAGGGCATCGTAGAGCCTGGAGACGTAGGCCCCGGCCTCGATGGAGAGCTGCTGCTCCTTGTGCAGGCGGCTCGTCTCGTTGGAGGTCAGGAAGGACAGGAGATACAGGCTGTCCTGGAGCTCTTCGAGGGAGAACTCCTGCACGGTGTCCTCGGGCCGCTCGTTGTCGAGGTCGTAGAGGCGGAAGGTCCCGAAGTTGCACGTCATCACCCAGCGGGGGCGCTCGGAGTACGGCAGGTGCCGCGCGTACCACATGGCCTGCTGGAGCGGGGTCTCCATGCCGCCGTTCCTGGGTTCGGGCTTGTCGAGATCGATGCCCCACGACTTCTGCTCGCAGAGGAAGTTGTGGTCAGAGACGAACACGTCAATGCGACGGCCTCTCACCTTCCGCTCGAAGTCGACGAAGCTGTCTATGGTGTTGGACGGGATGCCCAGAACGTTGATGAGCAGGTCAACCCAGAACTTCTGCGTATCCTGCTGCTCGTTGTTGGAGCCTGCGGGGATGGCACCGAGGCGCTTCTTCCACCGTTTGACGAACTCCTTTGCCTCTTTCTTGCTGGCAGGCATACCGGACCTCCTGCGTCGTTGTCACTTTCGGACAATTTTAAGGGGTAAAAGCCCTCTTCCAAGCGGAAGGGCGAGTTTTCAACGGTCCACGGTGTCGCAGGGTCCCAGGCGAAACCCGAAGACGCCGGGGGCTGTTGGAAACTCGCCCATCTCACAGCAACGTCACCCTAGGTTTTCAACGCTTTCCATGGCCGAAGGGCTTCTTATAAGCCCGTAGGCTGTGGGAAGGGTTGGAAACCGGACTTTGGGCATAGCCCTTCACAAAAAAACTTTCTACCCAAATTCTACCCAACTGACGTTAACGATGCCCTTATATAAGAAAGCAGGTCAGACGATTTATACCGTCTGACCTGCATTTACTTCTGGTGCCCCCGGTGCGATTCGAACGCACGACACCCGCTTTAGGAGAGCGGTGCTCTATCCCCTGAGCTACGGAGGCATGTTGTACTAGTGTAGCAGATTTACGCCGTTGTAATACAGCGTATAGCCACTCTTCGAAGTTGCGGTGGAACAGCCCTCCGGAAAGTGTGTCCCACTATCCAGGCAAATTCTGGGTCAAACTTTCCCAATGGGACCTCGCTGGAAACTGTGTCCCAGAATTTCGGCTCGAAACGGGACACGGTTTCCCAAACGACCCCGTTCCGGAAACTACGTCCCGGAATCGGCGCTCGAACTGGGATGCACTTTCCCAATCGAGCCCCATGGGAAACTGCGTCCCACTTTGGGGGGCGCTCTTTAATGACTAGTTGCCTTTGTGGAAAAGGTTTTTGATAACGGAGGGGATGCTCTTGGCGCCCTTGGCCGTCACATCGATAAAGTCGGGCGAACGCACGAGCTTATCCTCGTCGACGTACTTGCGGACCGCGCGAAGCGTCTCTTTGTCGTCGCGCGTCGAAAACGTAAAGTGACCGTTGTCCTTGGTGAAGATGGCAAAACGCGTAATCTTCTTGGTGCCGCGCAAAACCTCGGCGGCAATATAGTCGACCTCGTCCCACGGGATTTGAATATAATCCTCGGGATTGCGCTCGTTATAGTACTCGAACGCCTTATTGCCCACCATCACGTTACCGTGGCTGGTAAGCCCCATCAGGCAGGTTGCCGGCGTTGCCAGATCGACCGTGCTGTTCTGAGATTGCGCCATGCGCACCTCGCCCTCCAAATAAAACAATCGGACCGCATCCAGTGTACCCACCGGGTGCGGTCCGTTTCAATGGCTCAAAAGCCCTTGCCTAGCAATTCTCGGTCTTAAGCCGAAACGTGCTTACATGAAGCCGCAGACGCGACCGATGATGCCGATGGCGAAGAGAGCCAGGATGATGACGATCGGGCTGACCTTCTTCTTGAGGAGCTTGCAGACCAGCAGGGTCAGGCACACGGCGGCAAGGCCGGGGATGAGCTGATCGAGGTTGGCCTGAAGCGTGGTGACCTTCACCTGATCAAGGGCGTTAGCACCGATGGAGTTATACATCGTCAGTGCTTCCTTGACACCCTCAGAACCAGAGGGCAGGTTAGCCCAGTCGATAAAGGCGCCAGCAGACTGCGTGACCTTGGAGACGACCGGGGTGAAGGAGATGGACACCCAGCGCTCGACCAGGGCGCCGATGATGAACATACCCAGGATGGAAGCACCCTCGGTGACCTTGCCCATCAGACCGCCGGAGAGGTCCTTGGCGATGGAGGAGCCGACCTTGTAGCCAAACTCCTGCGTGTACCACAGGAAGGCGTAACGGATGATGTTCCACGCGAAGAAGAACAGCAGCGGACCGGCGATGCTGCCGGACAGGGCCAGGGAAGCGCCCAGAGCGCCCAGAATCGGGCGAAGGGTGAACCAGAAGGCGGGGTCGCCGACGCCGGCGAGCGGGCCCATCATACCGACCTTGACGCCCTGAATGGCGACGTCGTCGATCGGAGCACCGTTGGCGCGCTCCTCCTCGAGAGCGAGGGTGACGCCAATGACGGGGGCGGAAACATAGGGATGGGTGTTATAGAACTCCAGGTGGCGCTTAAGAGCGGCAATCTGGTCATCCTTGTTGGTGTAGAGCTTCTTGATCGCAGGGATCATTGCGAAGCACCAGCCGCCGTTCTGCATACGCTCGTAGTTCCACGAGCCCTGAAGGAACTGATGACGGAAGCAAACCTTCTTGCGGTCAGCCTTGGTGAGCTGAATCTTGTTCTCTGCCATATGTATCACTCCCCTCCTACTCGTAATCGTTCAGAATGTCGCCGAGCGGGTCACCGGAGCCGCCGCCCATGCCGCCACCCTGCTTGGCCAGATCCTTAAGGCCAAGGTAGATGAGGGCAAGGGAGATGCCGATGAGGCCAAGGGCGATCAGCGTGAGCTGAGGGATGGCAGCAAGGACAAAGCCGAGGATGAAGAACGGCCAGGTCTCCTTGGTGGCCATCATGTTGATGACCATGGCGTAACCGACGGAAGCGACCATGCCGCCGCCGACAGCCATGCCGCCGGACAGCCAGTCGGGCATAGCGTTAAGCGCGTTGGTAACAGCCTCGGCCGGGATGATGCACAGAAGTACTGCCGGGATGGCGATACGAAGGCCCTGCATGAGGATAGCAGCGTACTGCCAGCGCTCGATGCCGGCGAAGTCGCCCTTCTCGGCGCAACCGTCCATGGCGTGAGCGATAGCGGTAGCCAGGGTACGGCAGATCATGGTCAGGAACAGACCAGCGACCGACAGCGGGACGGCGACGGCGATGGCCGCGGTAACGGCCTTGGCCGAATCAGTGGCGCCGCCGTTGAGGGCGAGCACCATGATGATCGAAGAAGCGACCGAGGCCAGAGCGGCGTCAGGCGCGACAGCGGCGCCAACGTTAGCCCAGCCAAGGGCCATCATCTGGAGCGAACCGCCCAGGAGGATGCCCTCCTGAAGGTGACCGGTTACGAGACCGATAAGCGTGCATGCCACGACCGGCTGATGGAACTGGAACTCATCCAGAATGCCTTCCATACCGGCAAGCAACGCGACAATCGCAACAAGCAGAATAGTGATTGCAGACATGTATCGGACCCTCCTTTACTATGCTTGAGCGGCCAGTTCGGCCTTAGCTTTCTTCAACATGGCGTCGAGATCCTCGGAGGAATCCGAAGGAACCTTGCGGACCTCGAACTTGACGCCCTTGGCCTTGAGGGCCTCGAGAGTCTTAACGTCATCATCGCCCATAGCGACGGCGTTGGTGACGACGACCTTGCCCTTGGAGTGAGCCATGGAACCGATGTTGACTTCCTTGATGTCGACGCCGGCCTCGATGGCCTTGAGCAGATCCTGCGGGTTCTCGAAGAGCAGCATGGCCTTGGTGTCACCAAAACGCGTGTCCTTGACGACCTCAGCCATCTTCTTGATGGGCACGACGTTGGCATGGACTCCCGGAGGGGCAGCCTGCTCGATCATGGTCTTGCGGAGCTCGTCGTGAGCAACGCCGTCGGAAACCACGATGATGCGGTTGGGGTTGATCTGCTTGGTCCACGTGGTGGCCACCTGACCATGAAGCAGACGGGTGTCGATACGGACGTGGGCAATCTTGATGTGCCCGTCGCCGATGACCGTTCCCGGAGGGATGGCGCCTGCAGGAGCAGCGGCGGCCGCAGCCGGCTTCTTCTCCTCGGGCTCCAGAGACTCAGGCTTGACGCGCACGCCAGCCTTAGCCTCAGTCACGAGATGTTTTGCGATCGCATGTGCAGTGTTCTTTGCGTCAAAGCGCTGCGAATATGCCTCGATGAGCATAGGCAGGTTGACACCGGTGACGATAGCCCAGGAATCGTGGCCCTCGATGAGCCCGCTGATCTGGTTGAACGGCGTGCCGCCCCACAGATCAACGAGGAAGAGCACCTGCTCCTGGTCCTCGAAGGAAGCGATTGCTTCCTCGACCTTGGCACGGAAGTCGTCGGGGCCCATGCTCGGCTCGAGCGAGACCACGGCAACAGACGGCTGATCGCCAAAGACCATCGAGCCCGTCTGCTTGATTCCGGCTGCCAAGTCCCCGTGGCTAGCAAGAACAATACTTACCATCACATAACCTCCTTTTTGTCTACGTATTTCCTACACGACATGAAAGGAGTATACCTGTTTGGATTGTGGAATTATAGCTAAATTCGCAAAAGGTTGGATTATTTGTTTAAACGTCTATGTTTGTTACAAATTGATTACGTTGCTGGCTTATAGCTCATTGCCTGCTAAAACGTGATTTGCTGATTGTTTTCAAAGACATATAAAGGTGCACCGTTCGTTAAGACCGCTTTTAGGTGAATCCCAATGCGTCTGCGTGCCACCATTTTCTTTAAACAGACATGACTTGACTAACCGAAGCAAATATGTTTAGAACTCTAGCCCATGGAGACATTAGATGTTAGGCGATGTGGAGAGGGTTGGCGGCGTCAACGGCGTCGGGGGCGTCGGAGAGGCCGTCAGGAGCAGCGTCTGCCGGGTCCTCGTCGGGGGTCTCGATCTGTTTGATCATGACCTCCTGGCCCTGCAGCAGGTATGTTTCACCGCTGCCGCAATGGGGGCAAGTCTTGCCGTGCTCGACCGTCGCGTAGTCGCGGCCGCACGCCTCGCAATGCGTCACGGCCTCGACAGGCTCCACGATAAGCTCCGCGCCCTGCGTGATAGGCTTTTTATCCGCCGCCCAGCGCCAAGCGTCGAGTAGTAGATCGGGGACGACGCCCGAGACCTCGCCCAGCAGCAGCGTGACGCTCGAAACGCGACGCACGCCATGAGCGCGCGCCACATTCTCAACATCGCGAATGATGTGATAGACGATTCCGAGCTCGTGCACTTTTAATTCCTTCCGCCGTTCTACCGAACGGCGGTCGGCTTGACGCTGCGCGAGCCCCAGACGGGCGATCTGCCTTTCAATCGTCGGGCATGGGCAAAAGCCCTATGCCCTCCTCTTTCAAGGCACCTCGCCACGCCTGGGACTCGCTCGCTGTCCAACCGCTCTCTGCGCCGTTCTCCTGCTTGTTGCGTTTCTTACTTCTTCCCGAATTTGATCTTGATGGCGCGCTTGAGCGCGTACTTGCCCAGGCTTGGAAGCTTTTGCTCGTATTTGACCATCGTGGAGCACTCGGGGCGGTCGCGATCCAGATGGATGGCGTCGAACGCGCACTTGGTGGTGCACAGGCCGCAGCCGATGCACTTGTTGGGGTCGACGATCGAGGCACCGCAACCCAGGCAGCGGGCGGTCTCGGCGCGCACCTGCTCTTCGGCAAAGGTCTCGACGTACTCGCTAAACGGCGCGGCCTTCTCGCGCTCGCGGTCCACGTGGGCAACCTCGCGGCTCGCGTTGTCGTAGCTCTCGATCACGACATCGTCGCGGTCGAGCGCGGTGTAGTGGCGCTGGTTGCGGCCGATGGTGAGCGTGGAGCCTGGCTGCACAAAGCGATGGATGGACACGGCGGCCTCGTGACCGGCGGCAATGGCGTCGATGGCAAAGCTCGGACCGGTGTAGACGTCGCCGCCTACAAAGATGTCGGGCTCGGCGGTCTGATAGGTCTGAGGATCGGCAAGGGCACCCTGGCCGCGGCCGAGCTCCACCTTGGAGCCAGCTAGCAAGTCGCCCCACACAATGGACTGGCCAATCGACATGACGACACGGTCGGCATCGACACGGCGCAGATCGTTCTCGTCGTACTCGGGCGCAAAACGGCCCTCGTCGTCAAAGACACGCGTGCAGCGCTTGAAGGTGATACCACACACACGACCGGCCTCGTCCAGGTGAATCTCCTTGGGGCCCCAGCCGCAGCTGATGTGAGCGCCGTCCTCAACGGCCTCGCGACGCTCCTCCTCGCTGGCGGGCATCTGGGCTTCGCTCTCCAGACAGAACATCTCAACATGCTCAGAGCCCAGACGGCAGGCGTTGCGCGCGACATCGATAGCCACGTTGCCACCGCCCACCACGATGGTGCGGCCGGGCAGCGCGTCAATCTTGCCGCTGTTGACCTCGCGCAAAAAGTCGACGGCCACGGTCACGTCCTCGGCATCCTCGCCCGGAATACCGGCAAGGCGGCCACCCTGGCAGCCAATGGCAACGTAGAAGGCCTTGAAGCCCTGCGCGCGCAGCTCGTCGAGCGTCACATCGCGACCGACCTCCACGCCATAGCGGAACTCGGCGCCCATCAGGCGAATGATCTCGACCTCTGCCTCGATAACGTCCTTCTCCAGCTTAAAGCTGGGAATGCCGTAGGTGAGCATGCCGCCCGGGCGCTCGTTCTTCTCGAACACGACGGGCTTGTAGCCCTTCTCGGCCAGATAGAAGGCACAGGACAGACCGGCCGGGCCGGCACCGATAATGGCGACCTTCTGGTCGAAGCCGCCAGCGCGCGTCGGCGTCACCACGGGCGGGACATAGCGGGTCGCGGCATCAAGATCGCGCTGGGCGATAAACTTCTTGACCTCGTCGATGGCCACGGCGGCGTCCACACGGCCGCGGGTGCAGGCATCCTCGCAGCGGCGGTTGCACACACGGCCGCAGATAGCGGGCAGCGGGTTCTCGCGCTTAATGAGTGCCAGCGCCTCGTCATAGCGACCCTGAGCCGCGAGCTTCAAATAGCCCTGAACGGCAACGTGCGCGGGGCAGGCCGTCTTGCAGGGAGCGGTGCCGGACTCATGCGTCTCGATGCGGTTGTCGTTGCGGTAGTTGGGCGACCACTTGGTGTGATCCCATTTGGTGGCGTCGGGCAGCTCCTGGCGCGGATACTCGGGCACCTGTCCGCCGGCCTTTTTGCTGCAGAGCTTCTGGCCGAGCTTGGCGGCACCGGCCGGGCACACCTCAACGCAGCGACCGCAGGCCACGCACTTGTCCTTCTCGACCTTGGCGACATAGGCCGAGCGCGACAGGTTGGGCGTGTTGAACAGCTGCGAGGTGCGCAGGGCGTAGCACACGTTGACGTTGCAGTTGCAGATAGCGAAGATCTTGTTCTCGCCGTCGATATTGGTGATCTGGTGCACAAAGCCGTTGTCCTCGGCCTGGCGCAGGATGTCGTAAACCTCGTCGCGGGTCACGTAATGACCACGATCGGTCTCGACCACGTAGTCGGCCATATCGCCCACGGCAATGCACCAGTCGGCAGGGTCGTCGGCGCAGCCCTCACCCATCACGCGACGGCTCGCGCGGCAGCTGCAGGTGCTGGCGGCATATTTGCCATCGTATTTGTCGAGCCAATGCTCGATATGCTCGATCGGCACCGACGTGCTCGCGGCATCGATAGCCTTCTCGACCGGAATGACGTGCATGCCGATGCCGGCGCCTCCGGGCGGCACCATCGGCGTAGCCTTGGACAGCGGGCCTTTGGATGCCTGCTCAAAGAACTTGGCATAGACCGGATGCTCCTCGAGCTGACTCACGCGCATGTTGAGGAACTCGGCGGAACCCGGCACCAGCATGGGCAGCACCCACTGCTTGGCGCGCTCGGGGTTTTCCCAGTTGTACTCGAGCAGACCCGTGTAGCTCATGTCGTCGAGCATCTTCTCGATATCGGCTTCGGGCATGCCGGTAAGCTTGACCATCTCGGGCAGCGTATAGGGACGGCGCATCTTCATCTTGCAGAGCACTTCGGCCTGCTCGTCGGTTGCGGCCTCGGCAAACGACCAGTACTCGTAGCCCAGCAGCTCGTCGCGGTGCAGCAGGCGGTTGGTGCAATGCTCGCACAGTTTGACGATTGCCTCGCGCGGATGCTCCGGCAGCGGCGGCACAAACTCCGCGCCGATATCGGGCTCGGTATAGCTAATCCCCGGTCC
>JAXKHW010000280.1:0-4501 GCA_036549635.1 Collinsella sp.
CGTAACTGCTCGACGCTGCAAACGCCCCTAAGCGGCAATCTGACGTTCAATTTCAAGGGCGCGACCAGAAGGTCAGCGCCCTTTCATTTCACGTCACCTTGCTCGCTTAGGGGCGTTTTCGCTGTCCGTTCTCTACCTGCGGCGTTGCCATGGTGCGGCACTTGTAGTCATTGGGGACGTTCTTAAATGACTAGGCGGCAGTTGGGGACACTCCTTGTGCCAGCGTTGCATCGAGTGCTTGGGAAACCGCGACCCGGTTTTTGGCCGAATAGTGGGTCGCATTTTCCGGATGGGGTGGGTTGCGGAAAGTGCGACCCGGAATATTGTTCTGAAACGGGATGCGGTTTCCCTGATGCGCCTCAAACGGAAAGCGTATCCCATTCCGGAGCTCCAAAACGGGATGCGCTTTCCGCGCGGAAGAATTGCCGCAGCTGCGTTAAGCAGTGTCGCTCGTTACTCGCCCAGGATCAGCGCTGCGAGCTCGTCCTGGGTGTCCACCACGTAGTCGGCGCCGGCGGCTTCCAGCTCTGCGCGGCCGCGGAAGCCCCAGCTGACGCCCGCGCTCTTAAGGCCGGCGTTGTGGCCGGTCAGGATATCGACATTGGAATCGCCCACATAGAGTGTGGTTGCCGGATCGGCACCCAGCTCCTCCATCACATGCAGCGTGACGGGTGCTTCGGGCTTGGGTGGAAACGCATCGACACGGCCCTGTACCAGCGCAAAGCGCTCGGAACCAAAATACTTCTCGATAAGCGGAGCCGCCGAGACGTGGTCCTTGTTAGTGAGCACGGCAAGCTGCACACCCGCGGCGCGCAGGCGGTCGAGCATCTCGATCGTGCCGGCATAGGGGGCAGTGTGGTCCTCCTTGTGCTCGCCATAGTAAGCCCTAAACTCGGCAAGCGTCTGCTCAAACATACGGCTGTCTCCCGCGTACTCGGCGGGCATAAAGCGTTCAACCAGCTTGAGCATGCCGTTTCCCACCTTGTAGCGGTACTCGTCTACGGCAAACGTGGGCCAGCCGTGCGTCTCGCAGGTATGGTTGCCGGCGGCCGCCAGGTCCTCGAGCGTGTTGAGGATGGTTCCGTCCAGGTCAAAGATCACATGGGAAAAAGCTGCCATAGGTACGCCCCCATCAAGATGACTCATCAAAACGGCACCCATGATAGCGCGTGCCGTTCCAGTCGGGCATGAGCGGGCCAAATGTCCCCCGTGGGACTGAGGGGGCCAAAAGTCCCCGTTAAAACGCTTAAATGGCCTCTAACAGGTACATTTGGCCCCCTCAGCCCCACGGGGGACACTCGGCCCGCTCAATCTTGCGCACGGGGCTTATCGGCCTGTTCAACCCTGCGGGGAATGCCGCCTGCCAGATGCAAACGACCGGTCACGGGTTGTTACGAGTGCCGTGTCCATACTTCCTTAACACATAAGATAAGCTGATAACTGCATATTCAATCCGATTTACCCAGCTAAAGTGTTCTCATTACGCATATTGTTGGTGGGTAGTTCGGGCTCCGTGTGGAGGGGAGAACGTATGAGGTTACCGGCTTTTGCTAAGAAGGCGTTTAGGGGGGGCATAGTCGCGGCGCTTGTGCTTGCCATGCCCGCGCCCGCGCTCGCCTGCACGCAGGTTTACATCGGTAAGAACCAGACAACGACGGGCGATGCCTATGTCGGCCGCGCCGAGGACTATTCACCTCGCTACTGCAAGACCTTTGGCGTGCAGCAGCCGATCGACAACCCTGTCTTCCGTTCTTTCGAGAACGATTCTGTGCCGGGGACCGGCTTTGAGTACACCTATCAGGGTCGCTCGTATCGTTACACCTATGTTCGTGACAATCCCGATGAGTGGGATGCCCAGGACGACGAGGCAGCGTCCCGCGTGTATTCCGAGGCCGGCACCAACGAGCGCGGCGTCTCCGTTTCCGCGACGCTCACAACGGATTACAACGGCGGAATCGATGCTATCGACCCTCGTGTCGACACGGGCATCGGCGAGTATAACCTGGCCGACTACCTGTTGAGCGTTTCGTCCACGGCGCGCGACGGCGTGGAGAAGCTCGGCGCCATCATCGATCAGTATGGCTCTCAGGACTGCAACCAGATCGTCATTGCCGACAATACTGAGACCTGGATTTTCGCTCAGCTTTCGGGCCATCAGTGGATTGCCGTCAAGATGGGCGACGACGTGGCGTCCGTTAATCCCAACATCGGCGGCCTGCAGTATAAGGTCGATCTTGACGATGCGAGTCAGTGCCTGCACTCGGCCGATGTCGTGACGCTGCCCGAGTCCAACGGCGTTCTCGTAACCTATGACGACGGCACGCCGAACATCTTCAAGACGTATGGCAAGGAGAATTCGGGTTCGTCGCAGAATACGCGCCTGGCCCAGGGACGTGCTTACTTCGGTGCTGCCCTTGCGCCTCAGACGGACTATACCGTTGATGAACAGGGTCGCGTCACCTCGCTCATCGACCCGCAGCTGACGTTTACGCCGGGCATCAAATCCGATACGTTCACGGCGTTGCGTTCCCTCGCTGCCCGCGGTGAGCAGGATGACAGCCTCAACGCCAATCTCAACAGTGCCCTGTATGCCATCGGCAACAACAGGACGACCGAGGGCAATATCTTCCAGATTCGGTCCGGCCTTTCCAGTGATATCGCCACGATTCAGTGGGAAGCGCTTTCGCGTTGCGAGTTCAGCGTGTACCTGCCCAGCTACTCTGCGCTGTTGACGGAAGTTCCGGCTGACTACTTCCCGGCGTGGAACACGGTGGACGGCACTTATACAGGACGCAAGGACGACGTTGCGCAGGCTTTGGTCGAAAAGGACGGCAAGAACCTCGACTACGTCTTCATGGACATCAACACGCTCGCCTACAACAACCGTGCCTCGATGGGTGAGAACGTGCGCGCCTACCTCGATGTCCTTCAGAAGCAGGTTATCGCCCAGCAGGACGTTGTTGACGGGTTGATGCAGGCGACCCCTGCCGATCAGCGCACGGACCTTGCCAACAAGGCGTTTGCCGCAGTGAGCGAACAGGTCTACAACAAGGCGGCCAAGCTTCTCGATGAGATGCGCGCCTATGTGAATGCGGGAGATACCTCGAGTGCGTTTATGCCGAGCGACTATGACGCCGAGAATGGAACCTCCCGGACCCCGATTATGTACGCGTCCGCTTTTGTTGCTCCCAGCATCACGGCTCAGCCGCAGTCGGTAACGTGTGCTCAGGGCGCTGAGGCCAAGCTGAGCGTTGCTGCGACGGTTGATGACAGCGTGGATGGCTCGGATGCCCAGCTTACCTACCAGTGGTTCGTCAAGGGCGAGGACGGTAACTTCTCTGCCATCGACGGGGCGACGGCGGCTGAGTACGTCGCCGCGACGACCGAGGTCGGTTCAAAGGTGTATCGCGTTGAGGTGACGAGTGCTGCCGGGCTGGTTTCCACGTCCGATGAAGCGACGGTGACCGTGACGCAGGCTGCGCAGGAGGAGCCTGGGCAGAAGCCCGGTCAGAAGACGGATGTGAAGACGGACGTCAAGACCGATACCGCCAAGAAGGCGACCAAGGGAGGGCTTGCCAAGACCGGTGATTCGTCTGTGGTGACCGTGGCGCTTCTGACGGTGGATGGAGTTCTGGCCGTTATGGGGGCCGTGCTTATCCGCAAGCGTGCGAATTAACCGGAGCGGGTCATAAACGACAGCCCTAACTAAAAACGGTCCCGTACGAGTAATCGTGCGGGACCGTTTGCTTGAGCTAAAGCAAAATGAGCGGGCCAACAGCCCCCGTGGGACTGAGGGGGCCAAAAGTCCCTGTTAAAACGCTTAAATGGCTTCTAACAGGTACATTTGGCCCCCTCAGCCCCACGGGGGACATTCGGCCCGCTCAATCTTGCGGGCGGGCTTGGTTCGTTAGCGGCCTAGTGGCGATATGGGTTGCCTATAGGTGGTCATCCGGGAGCCATATGGCTCGGGTATGGCGGTTTTTTGTGTAGCGCATTGACCGATTTACCTGCGGTAACGTACACTTCCTCCGATTAAAAATAGAAGCCGGAGCACGGGTGCGCGCGAGCGCATAAAGGGGAATCGGGTGAGAATCCCGAGCAAGGCGGTTACTGTATGCGGGCGCGCCCGCGAGTCAGATTACCTGCCCGCGCTCTTCTCGAAACCGAGGGCCTCTCTGTTTGCCGCTGGATTCCGGTCTACAAGGGGTGCTGCTGAGCGTGCGTTTTGCTGCCGATAGGGTGGCTGACGTGCGCCTTTGTGCTGCCGGGGTATCGCCTGTCCCGCCTTCTTCGCCATGGCTCTATTGCAGGTTCGCGAAAGAAGGAGAATGGGTGACGCGAAACAACATTATGCTCAAGCGCCTGGGAGCCGCTGCTTTCTCGGCGCTGCTCGTCTGGTCGATGCCGGGTACGTCGGCATTTGCCGAGGGCGTGGCAGAGGTCGCTGTGCAGGCGCAGGCCCAGGCCTCGCAGCAGGCGGATACTGCCGAGAATGCCGACG
>JAXKHW010000281.1:0-2265 GCA_036549635.1 Collinsella sp.
AGGTAGACCACGAGCGCCACGCAGTAGACCTCCATCTGGCGGTAGTACACGCCGGCGACGGTGGTGGTGGCGTACATGAGGTCGAACACGCCGATGACCGAGAGCACCGACGAGTCCTTGATGTTGATGATGAGCTCGTTGGTGAGCGCCGGAATCGCGTTTTTAATGCCCTGGGGGAACACGACCTTGCGCATAGCCTGCCACTGCGACAGACCCAGCGAACGCGCCGCCTCGGCCTGGCCGGGGTCGATGGACTCGATGCCGCCGCGCAGGACCTCCATCATGTAGGCGGTGGAATTGAGCGAGATGGTGACGAGGCCGGCGGTGAAGGTACTCCAGATCTGGTTGGCCTGGGCGGTCTCGAAGCCCATGCCGCGCAAAACGGTGAAACCCGCGTAATAGATGAGCAGGCCCTGGACCATCATGGGCGTGCCGCGCACGATGGTGGAGTAGATGGTCGCAAAGCCGCGGCCAATGCTCTTAAAGAAGCGCACCAGGTCGTTGTCCACGCGATCGAAGGTCTGAATACGCAGGAACACAAAGAGCAACGCCAGGAAGAATGCGATGACGGTGCCGAAGGTGGCAAGCGCGATGGTGATCTCGATGCCGCGGATAAAGAAGTCGCCGCTCTTGTAGGTCATGTAGACCAGGCTCGACAAAAAGTCGCTGGGGTTGGAGTCCGAGACAATGCTCACTTGCACCAGGTCGATAAATGACATGACGCAGCGGTCGACAAAGAAGATCGCCGCAATAGCAACGACGACATAGCTGCCCAGGCGCGCACCGCGACGGAAGCGCTCGGATGCGAACGGCGATTTTTCGCGATAGTCGTTCCAGTGCATGAGTTTGGTGACGAGCGCCGCCGCCGATACGACGAGCCAGGCCCAAAGAATTGCCCAAAGGCAATCCTGGAAGATACCGGCGGGGGCCAAGAAGCTCAGCGGCGTGGGGTTGCGCTGGCTAAACGCCAGGCCGAGCGCCGCGATAACGCTCGTGCCCAGGTACACATAACGGTGGTCGGCCTTGATAAAGGAGGCCAGACGATTGATGGTTTTCATGCTGCCCCCCTATGCCGGCTGACGGTCGAGGCACGCGTCCCACATTTGGTCGCGCTCCTCTTGGCTAATGCCCTTGAGTGTCTTGTCGATGAGCTTAAGCAGCTTGTCCGAGCCCTTGCGGCAGCCGACGTTTGCCGCGATCTCCTGCTTAAAGCCCTCGCCCTCAGCAAAATGAATAGGGACAATGCCCGGATTTTGGGCCATATAGCCCTTCTCGTTCTCGGTGTTGTAGATCACGGCGTCGCACGTGCCCTGCAGCAGGTTCGAGAACACCGTGGGAACCGAATCGACCGGGTTTTTGTGCACAACGCCCGGAATCTCGTCGATGACGGTATCGAGCATAGTGTCCTTTTGCCCGAGCACCGTGGCGCCGCTAAAGTCGCTGAGCTTGGTCGCATTCTGGTAGGGCGAGCCCTCTTTTACGAACAGGCCAAAGTAGCCAATGAAGTACGGGTCGGAAAAACCGACGGACTCTTCGCGCTCGGGCGTAGCGCTCATGCCGGCGATGATGAGGTCGATCTGGCCGTTGTTGAGCGAATCGATAAGGCCCGAGAAGCTCTGCTTGACGGCAACGGGCTCGCCACCGAGGGCCTTGCAGACGATCTTGGCGATCTGCACGTCGTAGCCATCGGCATAGGCGCCCTGCACGTTGTCGATGGGGATGGTGTACTCACTGGCTTCGGAAACCTGCCAGTTGTACGGGGCGTAGGCTGCCTCCATACCAATGCGGATCTTATCCTTGCCGATCACGGAATCGGACAGGTCATCGCGACCGCCGCCCGTCGTGGGCTGAACCACCTTGAGCGTGGACGGGCGCTGACAGCCGGCGAGCGCGCCGGCGACGACGGAAGCGCTCGCAGCGAGAGCGCTACCCAAAAAGATGCGACGGCTGCATACCGGCTGGCGCTGCGCATCGCACTGTTGGGGAGAATGCATAATCTGCCTTCCCTGTTGAATCGTACGCTAACGACTTAACAGGATACCGCTCAGCGTCACTTCCAGCAGATGCATATATAAGATGCATATATACAAATTAACGAACTGAAAACGATTAGTAGCCGTTGGGTGTTCCTATAGTTTTGTCAACCGTCGGGGCTACTCCCGGTAGGGCACCCGGTCGCGCATCACGGCGTATATCGCCCTGAGCCGCTTCCTCGCGACGGCCTTGAGCGCCAGCCCGTGCCCCATGCCCCGCGCCCTGCAGGCC